>CAZKEO010000161.1:0-5300 GCA_964551785.1 uncultured Eubacteriales bacterium
TGGATAGATTGCGAATAAAAGATAAATACTTTTAATGATATTTCACGGTCGAGAGGAGAAGCAAAATGACAAGTATTAAATTTGGGACTGATGGTTGGAGAGCCGTAATGGCTGATCAATTTACTTTTGATAATGTGAAAGTAGTTATTCAAGCTATTGCTGACTATTTAACAGTAAATGGCTTAGAGGAAAAAGGAGTAATCATTGGCTATGACACTCGTTTTTTAGCGGAAGAATTTTCGCGTAAAGCTGCCGAAGTACTTGCAGCCAACGGAATTAAGGTATATTTAGTAGACAAAGCTACTCCGACTCCGGTCACCGCCTATGCTATTAAGGTCTGGAAAACAGGGGGGGCAGTTATGTTTACAGCCAGCCATAACCCCCCTGAATATAATGGAGTTAAATTTATCCCTGAATATGCTGGCCCTGCTTCACCTGATATCACCAAAGAGCTAGAGGAAAATATATTTGAGGTGCTTACTGGCGAAGAAATCAAAACAATGGAATTTTACACTGCTTTGGAAAACAATTTAGTTCAGGTGATTAACCCTCGTCCTCCATATGAGCAACACCTGCTAACTTTAGTAGACACTAAACTACTGCAGGCAAATCCGTTGCCGGTTGTAGTTGACCCTATGTATGGGGCTGGTCAAGGTTATGTTAGTAAAATACTGCAGGAGCTCGGCTGGGATGTCCATACTATTAATGATTACCGCGATGCCTTATTTGGAGGTTCGTTACCTGAGCCTAACGCTGCACACCTTACAGAATTAATCGAAAAGGTTAAAGCACTCCCAAACAGTATTGGACTGGCTAATGATGGTGATGCCGATAGATTTGGCGTAATTGACAGTGATGGCACCTATATTAGTCCTAATGAAGTAATAACTTTACTTTTAGTTCATTTAGTTAAAAATCGGAAATGGACTGGTAGTGTGGTAAGGACTGTGGCTACCACCCATTTACTAGATGCTATTGCTCAGAAATATGGTCTAGAGGTTACCGAAACACCGGTTGGATTTAAGTACGTAGGTGAAGTAATGCTAAATCAGGAAGTTCTCATCGGTGGAGAAGAAAGCGGCGGGCTAAGTATCAAAGGCCATATCCCAGAAAAAGATGGTGTTTTGGCTAATTTGTTGATGGCGGAGTTACGTGCTTACGAGCAAAAACACTTTAGCGAATTACTTGAAGAGATTAAGCTGGAATTTGGAGACTTTGTTAACAAGCGTCTCGACCTGCACGTCCCGGAAGAAAAAAAATTAAAGCTCATTGCTCAATTTCAAGAGTTCCCACCAGCTTATATTGGCTCAAATCGTGTAGTTAGTGTGAACCTAATAGATGGTGCAAAATTTCTACTTGAGGATAATAGCTGGATTTTAATTAGACCTTCAGGAACGGAGCCCTTATTGCGAATTTATATGGAAACCTTAGGACAGACAAAACTTGACCAATTAACATCTGCAGTACAAGAATTACTACAATAAGATCTCAATAAGAAGGCTCAAAGAATCATCCAGTATTGTGTAAAGAAAACTTGACTCCGGTCAGCTTTTCTTTATTTTTTTGCTCTTTTTTCTGCTCTCCCTGGAATAATCAGTTCTATTTCTGGACATGTTATCATACTGTGATAAATAAAAGGGAGAGAATGGAAAAAGGAGGTAAGGAAATTGTTTATAAATAGAAAAGTTATCGTGTCAGCAGTATTGGCGGCAGGACTGCTGATAATTGGTTTTACGCAAGCTGATTTGTCTAAAGCAATAGCTGCGCAAGTTGGTTTGTATGTTGTTCAAAAGGGGGACACGCTATCAGAAATTGGCGCAGAATATGGAGTCTCAGTAAAAGAGTTGAAAAGCTATAATCATCTCTCAGGAACTTTGATTAAGATCGGGCAAACACTGACCATTCCTGAGTCCGTTACACACAATGTTTTGAAAGGGGACAATCTTTCCCAGATTGCCCAAAAATACAAAACTTCTGTAGAAGTTATTAAAAAAGCCAATGGATTAAGTCAGGATGATATCTATCCAGGTATTAAGTTAATGATTCCTCGGGGGCGGGATTATAAATCTGCTGCGGTGGTAACTAACATGAACTACCAAAAAGAAATGGACAGTAAATCAATAAGGCTGGTAGGAACTGTTGAAGATGAACCAATCCTTGATTCTAAGGGTGGTACCTTAAGCAATCAGCTTGTTGATGTTAGTAGATATACCAAGGAAGACTGTTACCTATTAGCTAAACTGATTCATGCCGAAGCCCGAGGAGAAAGCATGCAGGGTAAAATTGCCGTAGGAGCTGTCATTCTAAACCGTTTGGAAAGCCCTGATTTTCCTAAAACAATTAAGGCTATTATTTATCAACAAAGCGGACATGTTTATCAATTCTCTCCAGTAGCAGATGGTTCTATTAATCTTGAACCAAATGATGCAGCCAGGCAGGCGGCCAGAGCAGCCATAGCAGGAGAAGATCCCACTAACGGTTCAGTATTTTTTTATAATCCTGAAATTGCAACTGATGACTGGATAAAAACACTACCAGTTTCCACCGTTATTGGCAATCATGTCTTTGCACGCTAAATCAATACAAAAAAAAGCAACTTCGCCTTAAGCGGCTTAGTTGCTTTTTTTAGAGGATTAACTCAGTAGCTTCTATGTTTAAAAGTGGTACTTGGATACCTGTGAATTCAAGTAGTTTTTGTTTTAACTGAGTTTTGATTTCTTTTAAGTTGGTATGGATTGGCAGGCCATAAGGTACAGCTAACTTTAATTCCAGTTCAATACCAGAAAGCTTAGCGTTAAGGCTTAGATGTTTCAGCTTAAAATTAGGGTAAACAGTTGCAAAAAATATTTCAATCATGCTAATGATAGCAGTTTCAGCAATAAAGAAACTACCATACCCTGTAAAATTTGGTCTGATAATAGTTTGGTCTGCCCAAATGGGTTTACTTCGTACCGGTGGCTGTGAAGAAAAAAGCACTTTGAGAGAGCGAATTAGCTTAGTGGGCACTTTCTGTTTCACTTCAGCCATTGGAACAGGGATAATATGGTTACCGTACATATTGCGTTGATAAAGTGCCGTTTTAATTTCCCCAGGGGAAGCAATATCTTCAATCTTAATAATTTTGCTAGGGACAGGTAATTTAAGACGGGCAGCTATTTTCTTAATCATTCCAAGTGAGGTTCCTAGAATTAAGACAGAATTTGGTTGATGTGCGGATATCCACGAAAGCGCCTCTTGTTGATGAATTGCATCCTGAAAGAGAGCAGTTTTAATTGCTCCAATTCTGGTAGGTTGCTGCTTGGCAGAATATCCAGTAACAATTTGGTTATTTCTAATTAATAATCCATCGTCAATAATTAAATCAAGATTATGTTGGTGGGCCACCATAATAGCTCGGTAGCTTTTACCCGAACCACTTGGCCCTACTAAGGCCGTTACTATCAATTAGTATTCCTCCTAGCTACAGGGCCTAATGTGTATGTTGCGCTTTATTGTCGTCAGTTACAATTAGCTTCGGACGCTTGGCTGGTTCGAGCGGTAATTGCGTTAGGTCTTGTTGACAATATGGACAGGTCCAGGTAGACAATGTATTGGACGAGAAGGAAACTTGTCTGCAAGCAGGACAAGTTTTTGCATTCAAGTAGATCACGCTCCTCAATTGGAAAGAATAATCATAATATTACGCAATACTTGCGAAAGCTAGTACAAATATACACCAAATAATACCAGGAGTCAATATACCTAGTAATTGAGGGTTAAAGTCCCAATAATATACGCCATACTATTAGTATTTGGGTAATGTAACTGCACTGTCTTTTAAGAAAGGATGATTATGATGCTGAAACCACATTGGCGGACTACCGTGCTTTGTAGTTTGTTTTTATTAATTTTTACTACAGGTTGTGCTAAACTCAATGAAATAGCAAATATCCCCACACCGGAAATTGCTCTTTCATCTAAAGTTGTCGATAGCAAAGGTAGGATAGTAGCTAATCTTTATGAGGAAAATCGAATTCCCATTAAATTAGAGCAAATCTCACCCTACCTAGTTAAAGCAGTTATTGTTACAGAGGATGTTAGGTTTTACCAGCACAAGGGTATTGACCTGCTTGGGATTGCTAGAGCGGTCATCACGAATCTTAAGGCAAGAAAGTTGGTTGAAGGTGGTAGTACAATCACTCAACAAACTGCGAAAAATATTTACCTAAGTAATGAACGGACTTGGCAACGAAAATTGCGAGAGCTTATTTTAACTTTTCAGTTAGAACAAAAATATACCAAAAACGAAATCCTTGAGTTGTACTTAAATCAAATCTATTTTGGACAAGGGGCTTATGGGGTAGAAGTGGCCTCCCAGACTTATTTTGGTAAATCAGCAAGCAAATTAAATTTAGCTGAAAGCTCTTTATTAGCTGGACTTCCAAAAGGACCTAATATCTATTCGCCTTTTCGTCATTACTCAAGTGCTAAAGAGCGTCAAGCCGTAGTCTTAAATCGTATGCTGGAGATGGGGCAAATTAATGCAACAGATCTTAAAAAGGCTAAAGAAATGCCACTGGTTCTCACAACTTCTACTAAGCTAAAAATCTTTCAAGCTCCGTATTTTGTGGACGAAGTTAGGCAATATATTACCGAAAAATACGAAAATGGCGCGGAACTACTTTTGCGAGGCGGCCTAACTGTTTATACAACGCTTGATTTAGATCTGCAAAAGGCAGCAGAGGAAACATTAATACAGGGATTAAGTACGTCTGGAAAGGATCTAGAAGGAGCACTGGTGGCAATCGAACCACAGACTGGATATATCAAAGCCATGGTGGGTGGCAAGGATTACCAAAAAAGCAAGTATAATCGTGTCTATGCCCGACGCCAACCAGGCTCGGCATTTAAGCCATTTTTGTATGCTGCTGCCATAGAAAAAGGTTTGACAGCTGGTACAGTTATAACCTGTGAACCTATTACATTTGACTTAGGCAACGGAAACAAATACGCTCCTACTGATTATGGCCAACAGCCCTATCACTATCGTCCATTTACCTTGACAGAAGCAATTATTAAATCAGATAATGTTGTTTCGGTAAAACTAAATCAACAAATTGGACCGCTTTCCCTGGTAGAATATGCCCAAAAACTTGGTATCACGAGCACTTTAAAGCCAAATTTATCTCTAGCTTTGGGGACTTCGGAAGTAAGTCCTGTAGAAATGGCTAGTGCCTATGGAGCTTTTGCTAATCAGGGACAGGTTGCTAAACCGCTATATATTATCAAAATTACTGATCAAGATGGTCGTGTACTGGAAG
>CAZKEO010000162.1:0-5292 GCA_964551785.1 uncultured Eubacteriales bacterium
TAATTGTGGGTAGAGTTAATAATAAATTTGTAATTAACCCTACCAGGGAACAGGCCGAGCTTAGGGACATGCATGTAGTGGTTTCAGGAACCAAAGATGCTGTCATGATGGTTGAAGCTGGTTGTCAAGAAGTACCAGAAGCAGTAATTTTAGAAGCAATCCTATTTGGGCACGAAACTATCAAAGAAATCGTAGCCTTCCAGGAAAAAATAGTTGCTGAGATTGGCAAACCTAAACGAGAAATCAGCCTAGCAAAGATTGACCCCGTAATAGAGGCTGCTGTCAGAGCATTTATCACCGCAGACTTACAGGAAGCGGTAAAAAATGCTGACAAACTAGAAAGACAAGCTGCTATAGATGGACTGAGAAGCAAGACAATGGAAAATTTCGCGGAAACCTATGCTGATAGTTTAAAAGCTGTGGATAGCGTGTTTGGTAAAATCGTAAAAGAAATCGTCCGCCGCATGATAATTGTCGATGGGATTAGACCTGATGGTCGGGGCATTACCGAAATTAGACCTATTACCAGTGAAATAGCCATTTTACCAAGGACTCACGGTTCCGCTCTCTTTACACGTGGACAAACCCAAGCTCTCACTTCGGTTACCCTAGGCCCGATGAGTGAGGAACAAAGACTTGATGGACTTGGGATTGAGGTCTCCAAACGTTACATACATCATTACAATTTCCCACCATATAGTGTCGGGGAGACTAAACCCATGCGGGGTCCAAGCCGTCGGGATATCGGACATGGTGCCTTGGCAGAGAAAGCTTTGGAACCAATGATTCCAAAGGAAAGTGAATTCCCGTATACTTTACGCCTTGTTTCCGAAATACTAGAATCGAACGGCTCTAGCTCTATGGCTAGTGTTTGCGGAAGCACGCTGGCGTTGATGGATGCTGGTGTTCCCATCAAAAGACCTGTAGCAGGGGTGGCGATGGGTTTGGTTAAATCAGAAGACGGAGTGCAGGTATTAACCGATATTCAAGGTATGGAAGATGCCCTTGGAGACATGGACTTTAAGGTAGCAGGAACTGAAAAGGGTGTAACTGCAATCCAAATGGATATTAAGATTGCCGGCATAGACCGCCCTATCTTAGAAAAGGCGCTAGCTCAGGCTTATGAAGGTAGAATGTTCATCATGGGTAAAATGATGGAGACCATTACTGAACCAAAGGCACAGCTCTCACCTTTTGCCCCAAGGTTTATTCAAATGAAGATTGACTCCGACAAGATTCGGGTCGTAATAGGACCTGGCGGGAAAATGATTAAGAAAATCATTGAAGAAACCGGAGTAGATATCGATATTGAGGATGATGGCAGAGTATTAATTTACTCTAGCACTGGTGAAGCTGGAGATAAGGCCAAGAAAATCATCGAAGATTTGCTAGAAGAAGTGGAAGTTGGCAAAATCTATAACGGTAAGGTAGTTAAGATTATGGATTTTGGAGCTTTTGTAGAAGTATTGCCTGGCAAAGAAGGTTTAGTTCACATCTCGCAACTGGCTGAACAAAGAGTTAATAAAGTTGATGATATTGTCGCTGTGGGTGACGAGATTCTGGTTAAAGTAATTAAGATTGATGAACAAGGTCGCGTAAACCTTTCCAGAAAACAAGCAATCAAACCAGAACCGACCAAAGTAGATTAATTACCAGTAAGAAAAACATAAACTCCTCGAGGGTTTATGTTTTTTTATTTTAGAGATAATAACTCTGAGACGTTAACAAATGTCTACAGGGTTATTACTTTTAAAGGAGTGACTTCATGTGCAGCAGCTTTGTAAAATTGGGATAGTTCTATTAGGAGGAATGCTAGCTGGAATATTTCTGAATGCACAGGTGCTTTATGCTAGCAATATTGAACCTCCACAAATATCTGCCACTTCAGCGATCCTTATCGACAAAGATAGCGGAAAAATCTATTTTCAAAAAAATGCTTTACAAGCTCGCCATCCAGCTAGTATCACCAAAATAATGACTGCTATTATTAGTTTAGAAGCAAATATCGGTCAAGAGGAAGCCCAAGTTACTCCTTTGGCAGCTGGGGTTTATGTAGGTTCGACTCTGAATTTGCATGTAGGTGACCGAATGCTGGTTGAGGATGTCATCAAAGCAGCACTGTTAGCCTCAGCAAACGATAGTACTGTCGTACTAGCTGAGCATTTGGCTGGCAATCACGACATCTTTCTGGAATTAATGAATGCCAAAGCATTTATTTTGGGTTTGGATGGGACTAATTATGTTAATACCAATGGTTTTTCGAAACCTAATCATTTGAGTACAGCACAGGATTTAGCAAACCTTGCTAGGTACTGTCTTGCCAATCCAAGGTTTGCAGAATTGGTTGCTACTAAACAGGCAGAAATCAACTTAATAACCAAAAAAGGTAAAGC
This sequence comes from uncultured Eubacteriales bacterium, assembly GCA_964551785.1. Taxonomy (GTDB): domain Bacteria; phylum Bacillota; order Carboxydocellales; family JAJZTU01; genus CAZKEO01. The sequence goes on from CAZKEO010000162.1 coordinate 2,394, forward strand.
TAAAAAGCTGACCTTAAGAAATACCAATAAGTTTTTGAATACTTATCCCGGAGCCAATGGTGTCAAAACTGGCACTACTGCTAAAGCAGGAAATTGCTTGCTAACATCTGTTAAAAAAGATCAAAAACAGTTAATATCAGTAGTATTAAAAAGCCGTAATCGTTATACTGATACTAAAAAGCTGATGGACTATGGTTTTAGTAACGAAATATCGCAAAATATTAAAAGTAGCAAATAGATTGACATACTAATCTAGAAAACTTCCGCATATCTTAGAAAGACATTGAATATGGGGGAGGAAAGTTTATGAAATTGTACTACTTTAACTTTCAAAAACTGATCAAAAACATATTATTACTATCATTAACAGTTAGTGTGCTAATCTTGGGATATAGCTATATGATAGGTAGCCAAGAACTACCTACCTTAAAAAAATATGAACCAATTTGGCAAGGAAACACCAATCAGTATAAAGCCAGTATAATCTGTAATGTTGTTTGGGGTGAGGAATTCATCCCAGAATTGTTACAGGTGTTACAGGAAAACAATGTTAAAATAACTTTTTTTATCGGGGGCCAATGGGCTAAAGATTTTCCAGAATTATTGACATTAATAGTCAAGCAGGGACATGAAATTGGTAACCACGGCTACGCTCATTTACATCCGACCCAATTAAGTGAAGAAAGAAATTGGCAAGAAATCCTCAAGACAGAAGAAATTATCTATGCTACAACGCAAAAAAAAACAAAGTTATTTCACCCTCCTTTTCGCGAACTTGATAACAGGGTCGTGCAAATAGCTGGAGCAAAAGGTTATACCACGATCATGTCAAGTGTAGATACTATCGACTGGCAAAGACCTGCCCCCCAAGTAATTGTTAATCGGGTAGATCAAAAGATCCACAAAGGGGCAATAATTCTCATGCATCCAACAGCACCAACAGTAAGAGCTCTTCCCGAGATTATTAATAATGCTAAAGCCAAAGGTTATGAATTGGTTACTATTTCTGAGCTCTTGGCAAGTAGTAGTAAGTAATTTTGAATTAGATAACGAGAAACAAAGCAAAGTGAAGGATTTATGCAGAAGATATCGAATATTATAGTTGTATTAATTAGATAGCAAACAAGGAGGCATATTTTGCATGATTGAAAAAGTTACCCTCCCTAATGGGGTAAGGATAGTTGCTGAGGAAATACCTTGGGTTCGCTCTGTAGCGGTAGGTATTTGGGTGCAAGTTGGTTCCCGTGATGAGGATGCAAATATCAACGGAATCTCTCATTTTTTGGAACACATGCTCTTTAAAGGGACCAAAAACCGTACAGCTAAACAAATCGCGGAGTCTTTAGATGCTGTAGGCGGACAGTTAAATGCCTTTCCCTCAAAAGAATATACCTGTTATTATGCAAAAGTGTTGGATGATCATGGGGAGTTGGCAGTTGATGTTTTGAGTGATATGTTCGTTAATTCTTTGTTTGCAGAACAAGAAGTTAGCAAAGAAAAAAATGTTATCGTAGAAGAAATTAAGATGTATGAAGATACCCCGGATGATATTGTACATGATCTATTTACTAGTGCGCTTTTGAACCAGCATCCCTTAGGTAAACGAATTATCGGTACTAAGGAAGTAATCAATAGTTTGAACCAAGATACCTTAGTTGACTTTTATCAGCGCTATTATGTACCTGGTAATACAGTAATTGCAATTGCAGGGAGCGCCAAAATTAGGAACCTAATAATACAGTTAAAAACGTTATTTGCAAATTGGCAAGGCGATAAGCCCCTCAGGAAGACCATTACTCCGGTGAATAAACCTACTTACATAGTTAGAACTAAAGATATCGAACAAGTGCATCTCTGTATGGGTGCGTTAGGGTTGCCCTATAATCACAAAGACAATTATGTGCTCCATTGTATGAATAGTATTCTTGGTGGGGGTATTAGCTCGAGACTATTCCAGAATATCAGGGAGGATCGAGGCCTTGTTTATTCAGTATACTCATATACTAGTGCCTTTCAGGACACCGGTCAGTTCACTATCTACGGTGGTTTAAGCCAGCAGAACTTGGAGGAATTCCTGAAACTAGTTAATCAGGAACTCACCAAGATGGCCGAAAATGGGGTTAGTGAAAGTGAGCTAACACGCGCTAGAGAGCAATTAAAGGGTAACCTGTTTCTAGGCTTGGAAAGTGTCAGCAGTAGGATGAGCCGCTTGGGCAAATCTGAAATTTGTTTAAATAAAATTTATACACCTGAAGAAATTGCTGAAAAAATCAATAAGGTTAACCAGGATGAGATAAAGCGCTTAGCCACCAAAATGCTTGAACAGCGCGCATTTACCATTAGCAGTATCGGTCCAGCAGGTACAGATGAAATAATTAATAAATGCGCAGGTAATTGACAATTATTGTAGATGGAGTTGTGGTTTGTGGAAATAAAAGTATTATTTGAAAAAATAGCTGGTTGTGAGGATATTCCAGAGCCAAAATATCAAACAAAAGGCTCAGCAGGACTGGATTTATGTGCTGCTTTAGATGAACCAATTAGCATTTTGCCTGGGGAGATTAAATTTATCAAGACAGGCATAAAAATAAGTCTACCGGAAGGGTTTGAAGCCCAAATCAGACCGCGCAGTGGTTTAGCATTAAAAAATGGAATTTCTTTAGTCAACACACCAGGTACTATTGATTCAGATTATCGTGGTGAAATTGGCTTAATTATGATTAATTTTGGTCAACAAGCCTTCGTAGTCAAGAGGGGTGAGCGAATCGCCCAAATGGTCTTTAATCAAATCATCAAAGGTGATTTAATCAAAGTCGCATGTCTTGATGAGACAGAACGTTCCTCCGGTGGGTTCGGGCATACGGGTGTAACCTAAGCGTAAGGAGGGTAAACAATGCGT
>CAZKEO010000163.1:0-5243 GCA_964551785.1 uncultured Eubacteriales bacterium
TTGATTAGCACATCCTCTGGAGGAATATCTAGCACACCAACTTCAGATGCCAAGACGATCATGTCATCCTTAGTTACATAATAACGAGCTGGTCGCAAACCGTTGCGATCCAAGACCGCCCCAATAATCTTGCCATCGGTAAAGGAAACCGCGGCAGGACCATCCCAAGGCTCCATAAAACAACTATGATATTCATAGAAAGCCTTCTTTTCCGGGCTCATACTCTCATGTTTCGCCCAAGGCTCAGGAATCATCATCATCGCAGCATGAGGTAGAGAACGACCAGACAGCATCAAAAACTCCAGGCAGTTATCGAACATGGCAGAGTCACTGCCTTCTTCGTCAATTACCGGCAAAATCTTGGCTAAGTCGTCTCCAAATAACTCAGACTCACAAATCGCTTGACGAGCATGCATCCAGTTGACATTCCCGCGGATAGTGTTAATTTCCCCGTTATGAATGATATAGCGGTATGGATGCGCCCGCTCCCAGGTTGGGAAGGTATTGGTACTAAAACGAGAATGCACTAAAGCTAGCGCAGTTTCGATGGTAGGATCTTGTAAGTCCACATAGAAATTATCAACCTGATCAGGAGTAAGCATGCCTTTATATACAATGGTGCGAGTAGATAAGCTAGCAAAATAGAAGTAATGGCCACCCTCGATTTCTGAGTGGCGAATAGCGTGCTTAGCCGTTTTACGAATCACATAAAGTTTCCGTTCAAAAGCCAGATTATCTTTAATTGCTGGGTTAGGAGCAATGAAGACCTGGCGAATAAAAGGCTGTACAGATCTGGCCATTCCACCTAGGGTGGAATTATCGGTAGGAACTGTTCTCCAACCTAACAGAATTTGGCCTTCTTGCTTAATCAGCTCTTCTAAAGCTTGTTCACATTTTTGACGCTGGCAGGGATCTGGGGGTAGAAAAAGCATACCCACACCGTATTCTCCAGCAGCAGGAAGTTGGACGTTTTCTTTGGCACATTCCCTTTGCAAAAAGTCAAAAGGAATCTGCATTAGAATTCCTGCACCATCACCAGTATTAGGTTCACAACCCTGTCCACCACGGTGATCTAGCTTAGCCAAAATGGTCAGCGCTTGATGCACAATCTTATTGGATTTTTTCCCTTTGATATTGGCTACAAAACCAATACCACAGGCATCATGCTCAAATCGTGGATCATAAAGACCTTGTTTTGTGGGTATAGCGTTAAATTTCATTTCCTGCAACCTTTCTATCACTTTATTATTATTATTATTAAATAATGGATTCCATCTAAAAATATATACTATTCGACAAATTTATCTATATTGCTACACTCAAACATTGTAACATCCCTATTGCGGGATTTCAATCTGGATTAATTAGGTAAATAAAAAAGCAAACAACGAAGTGGTAATCCTAACCAAACCCCATTGTTTGCCGCATTATGTTTACGTATCTTGCTATTGAGTTATCGGTTGCACTGGGGCAACTGTGTTTTTTTCTTGTACTTTTGAAGGTAAAACTTATCGTTCCTACAATTGTACTTTATATATTATACTTTTACAAGACTTGAGTGTCAATAATTGTCGTTCTAATCATTTGGGGTCATTGGATAAGCAGGTATTTGTAGGTCTTTGCTGTTCTTTGCCGGTCTGCTGCCTGTTCCGGTTTGTCGCTTAAGTTCCGCATTTAGTATTTCTAAAGCTCGGTGTTTAACAGAAATCACCCAAACCCTGGCGAGTGGTCGTCCGTGACCACCGCCAGGGCGTGCATCGTCCTGATGCACGGGGTGATTCTGTAAAACACCTTCGCTAAGAAATACTAAATGCGGAACTAATCGCTCCTCCACCGGAACAGGCAGCAGACCTGGGTCATATTAGGCAAGCTTAAATGAACCCCCAAGAATTGGTCTAAGCATCCTTTCAGAAGGTGCTGAGTGATCCAATTGCTTAAGCAACTGTCCCCCAAAGTTACTACCCTCAGAGGAAGTTATGCTGAGCATTTTAAGATCCCCCAATCCGCTTATGAGATACGAAGGGTGGTGTGATTACTGCAGGGCACCTTACGGAGCTTCCGATACAAAATCACTGCGCAGGTTCCGTCGCGGAGGACATTGTGACCACAGGGAATGCGATCATAAGTTTGTCCGAAGCAGGAACCGAGCAGATGATTTTGTACGGAAGTGTAGTACAGTGCCTGGAAGGTAACCACACCACCCGGAGTAGACCCAAATAAATGCTTAACTTAAATGCTTAGCAAACTTCCGCCCGAATTCGCGGCATTGCTCTAGTTCTTCTACCGTAGGCTGATAGGTAAACTTAATTCCTTCCTCCACGATTTGGAACTTGGCTTCCTCTAACCTCTGAGCAATTATTTTGATGCTCTCACCACTCCAGCCATAAGAACCAAAGGTAGCTCCCAGCTTGTTTTTGAACTTCAGGCCCTTGATTTCTTCTAACAAGGCAGCCATCGCTGAGAGAATGCCATTATTGATAGTTGAGCTACCAAGAATAACTCCTTTGGCTTTGAAGATTTCAGTAAGTACATCATTTCTGTCCTTTTTAGAGACATTAAAGAGTTTGCATTGCACACCCTCACCCTGTAGACCTTCACCAATCGCTTCTGCCATCTTCTTAGTACCTTCCCACATGGTATCATAGGCAATTACCACCGAATTCTCATGATAATCCTGAGACCACTCATAATATTTCTCGACGATTTGTAGCGGGTCTTGGCGCCAAATAATGCCGTGACTAGGACAAATCAAATCGATAGGTAGATTGAGACTTTTAATCTGTTCAATTTTTTGTTTAACCAACGCACTAAATGGGGTCAAAATGTTGGCATAATACTTAATTGCTTCTTGATACAATTCACAGGTGTCAACTTCATCATTATACATCTTGGAACTAGCATAATGTTGGCCAAAGGCATCATTAGATAGCAATACATTGGCACCTTTGACATATGTAGCCATACTATCCGGCCAGTGCAGCATGGCCATCTCCACAAAGATGAGGTCATATTCCCCAATATTAATGGTATCACCAGTTTTGACGATGTTAAAATTCCAATCTTGATGGAAGTGTTTGCGTATCATTTTCTCCCCATTTTGGGTGCAATAGATCGGGGTATTCGGTATTTTGGACATTAGATAAGCTAAACTTCCGGAATGATCTGATTCGGAGTGGTTAATCACAATCAGGTCAATTTTATCTAAACCTACTTCTCGTTCTAATTTATTAACATATTCCTCTTTAAATGGTCCCCAAACGGTATCCACTAAGACTGTTTTTTGGTCTTTAATTAGGTATGAGTTGTAAGTAGAACCACGATGGGTAGAATACTCTTCGCCGTGGAATTTACGTAATTCCCAGTCTTTTACGCCGACCCAATATATATTCTTCTTTAGTTCTATCATCTCAATTCCTCCTTAAATGTAATATTGATTTTAGTATATCTAACTTAGCCAGATATAACTATGATCTTCATCACATATTTTTAGGAATTTAGAGCAAAATTTGTACTCCACGCTGGAATTTGTTACAATTTCCATAAGCCCTCTATTTTGAAATTCAAGACGCCATTAATTAAAGGAGCTCGTTTATGCAAAACTCGATCTGGTTATACCGACTCTACGATATTGCCGAAGAAGTTAATCTCGATAAAGTGGAAGCAATGTTGGCTCAAAACAAGCCCACTTCGCGGATGAGGTTGGCACGAATCAAGGCTAAATCTATGCAATTTAAGAACCCACCTGTACTGGTAGAATTACAAGGTGGCGAGGTAAAGCTACCCCAGGGTACTTTCCCCACCGCGATTAACGCCAAGATTTATGACTTAGGAGTCATCAGTATCGCCCTCCGGATTCTGCTCACACCGGAAACTTCTTTAGAACAAACTAAGGAGCTGGGTGTTTACCTGGCAAACACCACTGAGCTCGAGCAAGTGTTTACCGAGCAGTTAACACTCATTCGCAAGAGCCTAGCCCCTGCCTTGATCAAAGAAACTCCCGTTAACTTTACGGAGGATTTCACCATCTATTATTTCCGAGACTGGCAAACTGCTTGGGATCCAGTGCCCTTACTCTTAGCCGAACCAGGACCTTTGAGTAATCAGGTGCGGGAGGAAACATTGCGGAATTCCTTCTCGTATAGCCCTAATGACCTGACTATTATTACCTGGGATTCAGCTCTGGTTTATGACCAGACTGGCAGTACAGATATTCCTGATCTACTGGAATTTGCCCTCTGCCAGCTCTTGGAGTTACGGTATTATGACAATCTCCTGACTGAAGAAATGGAAAAAATGTATGATTCCATTGAAGTAGCGGAAACTCGATTTCGCAGACTGACCTCTTACCGCTTGATCATGAACCAGTTGATGGAACTAGTTGTGGATATTTCTGAGATTACAGAACGGATCCATAACTCACTTAAGGTAACCGAAGATATCTTTTACGCTAGGGTTTATGGTGCTGCCTTATCAATCTTCCGAACCAAGGAATGGATGGATAATATCCAGGGTAAGATTACTGTTGTCCAGCGAAGCTACTCCATGCTTAGTGAGGAAATAGTTACCCGTCGTTCCATGTGGTTAGAGGTGGCAATTATTTTGTTGTTTGTGCTAGAAATTGTCATAGGCCTAATCGAGCGACTCAAGGGTTGAAATTCCTCAATATGTATATTAAAATAGATGCATTATGTAGAATAGTGTCCTTGCAAACAAAGCTTGCTATTAAATAGGTAATATAAGGAGGTTGCCCAATGGCTGTGATTGTCCCAATTAAAGGTGTCCGGTATAACCCTGCCAAAGTAGGAGATATTACTGAGGTGGTTACCCCACCCTATGATGTCATTGACGCTAATACGCAAAATATGTATTACGAGCGTCACCCTAATAATGTGATTCGCTTGGAACTAGCCAAGACTACTCCTGAGGACAACGAAACAAATAACCGCTATACCAGAGCAGCCGAGACCTTTCAGGAATGGCTCCAGCAGAATATCTTAGCTAATGAAACTCAGCCTGCTGTTTATCTTTATGAGCAAGAGTTCGACGTTAGAGGCGAGAAAAAAATCCGGACTGGTTATATCTGCGGAGTAAAAGCAGAAGATTACAGTAAGGGGTGGGTACTCCCACACGAGGAAACCCTACCTAAGCATAAGGCTGACCGGTTAAACCTAATGCGGGCTTGCCTCTCCAACTTCAGCCCCATTTTTGGGCTTTATTCCGACCCTGAGCATGCCGTCGAAACC
>CAZKEO010000164.1:0-5236 GCA_964551785.1 uncultured Eubacteriales bacterium
CCCGGATTGGGCTTTAAGAGATTCCCGGCATCCCTCGCACCTTCCGCTGCCCCGGCTCCAACTACAGTGTGTAATTCATCAATGAACAAAATAATTTTACCTTCAGACTGCTGAACTTCCTTCAGCACAGCTTTCAGCCGTTCCTCAAACTCTCCACGATACTTGGCCCCGGCCACCAAGGCTCCCATATCCAGCGCAATCAAGAGCTTATCCTTTAAGCCCTCTGGGACATCCCCAGCTACTATCCGGCGTGCTAAACCCTCCACGATGGCAGTTTTACCTACCCCAGGTTCACCAATTAAGACCGGGTTGTTCTTGGTACGCCGAGCAGGAATTTCAATAGCCCGTCGGATTTCATCATCGCGGCCAATCACGGGGTCCAGTTTGCCTAAGCGGGCTTGTTTGGTCAAATCACGCCCATAGCGTTCTAAAGCCTCATAGGTTTCTTCCGGATTTTCACTGGTCACTCTTTGGTTACCTCTGATTGCTCGTAAAGAGGTCAGTAGAGTGTTCCGATTTAGGCCAACTTGCTTTAATACTTCCTTACTTTCTGGTTCTCCATCCTCCAGTAGCGCTAGTAAGAGGTGCTCTAAGCTAATAAAATCATCCTTCATGTCCTTAGCTTCTTTTTCTGCTTTAGTCAGCACCCTAGCCAGACTACTACTCATCCGCAAGGCGCCTTCATAACCGGTAACCATCGGAATTTTCTTTAATATCTCCGTAACCTTAGCAGTTAGAATATTTAAATTCACGCCAGCATGTTCCAGAAAGCGTGGTACCATGCCCTCATCTTGCTGTAATAATGCCAAAAGTAGGTGTTTGCCAGTTACTTCTTGATGATGCTTTTCGGCAGCGATTTGTTGGGCTGTTGCTAAAGCTTCTCGCGACTTTTGAGTATAATGATTTAATTCCATGCGCTTTCCCCTGTAGGCTCTAACCTCAGAGGATTCCACCTCCTTTTTGACCTTCTCTGACCTTTGATTAATTATCTCTATTTTTCCCTATAAATGCAAGTACTAAAAGGCCTAAAAAGTAAATATTTGTGCACCGCGAAAAATGAAAGATAATGTTGCCACATGTAGAATTAATTAGTAACCTTCGAAAGGAGCAGGGTGTAATGACTAAGATTTTTGCTACTAAAAGTCGCTCCCTCGGCAAACTGGTACCTTAGAATAGCTATAATATACAGTCTGGTTGGTGGTCTTTGGATTATTTTCTCAGACCGTGGCTTAGCCCTGCTGGTCAGTGACCCTGCGAAAATAACCCTCTATTCTACTTATAAAGGCTGGCTCTATGTATTTGCTACCGCTGTAATGCTCTACCACCTGATTCGTCAGAGTATATATGAATTGCACAACTCTGAAATAGCTCTCAGTGAAATGGTTTTTCATGATCCCGTGACTAATCTTCCTAATCGGACCCTGTTCCTCGATAAGCTCAGCCAAGAAATTAAGCAGGCCAACCTTGCACAGCAGATGTTTGGTGTGCTTTTTATTGATTTAGATCATTTCAAGAGGATTAATGATACCCTGGGTCATGCGATAGGAGATACCTTGCTCCAAGCGGTTGCTTCCCGCATAGCCGAGCAAACTCCAGCAGAGTATCTAGTAGCCAGGATGGGTGGCGATGAATTTACGCTTTAATTCGCTGGCAGCATCCCCAGGAAGGCTTGGTCACACCGGGTTACTTTATCGGCATTGCCGAAGACACTGGGTTAATTCACCCGATTGGGGAATGGGTGCTCCAAACAGCCTGTGCCCAAAATAAAGCCTGGCAAAATGCTGGCTTGCCACCAGTCCGGATAGCGGTCAATCTTTCCCCCTATCAGTTTAAGCAGCCAGATTTAGTTGAGAAGATTGAGCAGATTTTGGAGCAAACAGGTCTCAGCCCGCATTGGTTAGAATTAGAGATTACCGAAAGTGTTGCCATGTATGATGTGGAAAAAACCATTTCCACCCTACAGCGTCTACACACCCTTGGTATCCATATCTCGATTGACGATTTCGGAATCGGTTATTCTTCCTTAAACTATCTAAAACAATTTCCGATTAACAAATTAAAAATAGACCAATCCTTTATTCGGGATATTGCTACCAACCAAGATAACAAAGCAATCGTCAGAGCTATTATCTTCCTGGCTCTCAATTTACGACTAGGGGTAATAGCCGAAGGTGTGGAAACCGAAGAGCAGCTCTTATTCCTCCAACATGTCAGTGTGAGGAAATGCAGGGCTACTTGTTCAGCAAACCAGTGCCGACAGAGCTGGTTACACAGTTCTTTCCAATCAAAGAGTAGGGTTGTCCTAATCAGCTTAGGACAACCCTACTTTTATTAATACCGATAAACAAGGTGTGTTTTTATGGCCTTAATTTACTTGAAGTAGTTCACACCTGCCGCAAATAACTGTTGATCTTTCAACCCTGGAACATTCCTGGCCACATGAGACCCCAGGCGCTCAGAGTGACCCATCTTACCCAGCACGCGGCCGTCGGGACTGGTAATCCCTTCAATGGCCAGCATGGAACCATTCGGGTTATAAGCAATATCATAGGTAGGCTGACCAGTAGCATCCACATACTGGGTAGCAATTTGACCATTTTTAATTAACTGATCTACAACTTCTTGATTGGCCATAAACCGGCCTTCTCCATGTGAGACTGCAATAGTATGGACCTCACCCGACTTTAGGTTACTAAACCAAGGAGAGAGCGTAGAAACGACTTTAGTATTCACCATACAGGAAACGTGGCGATTGATGCCATTATGAGTTAGGGTGGGGTCGGCTGATGTAATCTCCCGAATCTTACCATAAGGTACTAAACCTAATTTAATTAATGCTTGAAAACCATTACAAATGCCTAACATCAGGCCATCACGCTGGTTTAAGAGCTGCATGACAGCTTCACTAACCCTAGGATTCCTAAAGGCCGTGGCAATAAACTTCCCGGAACCATCAGGTTCGTCCCCTCCACTGAAACCACCTGGCAACATAATAATTTGCGCCTGCTCAATTCCCTTCACCATGGCTGCAATCGAGAGTTCTATTTCAGCTGCAGATAGGTTACGCATTACTAGTGTCTCTACCTTACCTCCAGCCTTTTCAAAAGCCTTAGCTGTATCGTATTCACAGTTAGTACCTGGGAAGACCGGCATAAAGATGCGGGGCTGGGCTACTGTTATAACTGGCTTGCGGGTATTGCGTTGACTATAACTAACCTGCTGAACTGTACCCTTGATTTCTTCAGCTTGGGTGGGAAAGATTTTTTCTAAAGGTTTAGTCCAGGCTTCTAAGGCTTCTGCCAACATGATTTTAGTACCGTTGAGCTCAATTACTGGCACTTCCTGAGTATGTCCTAAGACTTGATAAGCAACATCCCCCATTACCTCTGCCAAATTAGTCTGTTCGTCCAGCTCTAACACGATAGACCCATATTCAGGAGTGAAAAGACTCTCTGCTTGGACTTGTTCGGTAAAGATCATGCCCAGCTTGTTACCAAAAGCCATCTTGCTAATCGCTTCAGCAATTCCACCCAAGCGGACAGAGTGTGCAGCTAAAACTTGGCCGTTTTCGATTAGAGCAGTAACCTTGTTGTAGTTTTGAGTCAGTTGCTCAAAAATAGGAACCTCCTGCTGATCTCTAGCCACCGGTAACAGCACTATTTTACTATTGACCTGCTTGAACTCTGGAGAGACTACTTTACTAACATCTACGACATTGACCGCAAAGGCAACTAGGGTCGGCGGTACATTTAAGTCTTTGAAAGTTCCTGACATGCTATCTTTACCACCGATTGCAGGGATGCCTAATTTTTGCTGGGCGTAAAACGCTCCTAATAAGGCACCTAAAGGCTTGCCCCACTTCTCAGCATCTTTACCAAGTTTTTCGAAATATTCCTGGAGAGTCAGCCTAATGCCCTGGTAATTACCACCCATCACCACAACTTTGGTGACAGCCTCAATTACCGCATATAAAGCACCATGGAAGGGACTCCAGGTTGATAGTTTCGGATTATAGCCATAGGTCATTACCGTACCGGTAGTAGTATCCCCCTCCAGCACTGGGATTTTAGCAACCATACCTTCCGCAGGAGTTATTTGAAACTTACCACCAAAGGGTAGCAAGACACTACCTGCCCCGATGGTACTATCAAACCGTTCAACTAACCCTTTCTGACTACAAACATTGAGATCCTGGAGATTAGCTAACCAAGCTTGCTTGATGTTTTCCCAACCTAGCAGATTACTTGCTGGTAAAATTGTTTTGAAGAAGTTGGCACTCGGCTGGGGTGAGTTTATATAAGCTTGGGTGCTTTGTTTGACTCCATTAGTATTGAGAAACTCCCGGCTAACATCGACAATCGTCTGGCCTCTCCAATGCATCTTGAGGCGCTGTTCGGCTGTGACCGTAGCCACAATGGTTGCTTCTAAGTTTTCGGACCGTGCCAGCTCAATGAAAGTCTGAGCGTTGTCCTGAGTTACCACCACCGCCATCCGCTCCTGGGATTCGGAAATGGCCAATTCTGTGCCATCTAATCCTTCATACTTCTTAGGTATGACATCTAAATTAATCTCTAAGCCTTCTGTTAGTTCACCAATAGCAACTGAGACGCCACCAGCGCCAAAATCATTACATCTTTTGATGAGGGTACTGACCTGGGGATTTCTAAATAAACGCTGAATTTTACGTTCTTCTGGGGGATTTCCTTTTTGGACTTCTGCTCCCGCAGTTAAAATCGATTCCTCGGTATGTTCTTTGGAAGAACCGGTGGCACCACCACACCCATCGCGACCAGTCTTCCCTCCCAGTAGGATAATCAGATCGCCAGGGCAAGGGGTCTCCCGCCGCACATTAGTTTGGGAGCGGCAGCGATTACTGCCCCGATTTCCATCCGTTTTGCAACAAAGGCCTCGTCATAAATTTCCGCGACGTGCCCGGTAGCTAGGCCAATTTGGTTACCGTAAGAACTGTAACCAGAAGCAGCCCCAGTGGTAATGGTCCGCTGTGGCAGCTTGCCAGGTATCGTATCTGCGATCTTTGTTCTTGGGTCGGCACTACCGGTTACCCGCATCGCTTGGTACACGTAGGAACGGCCGGACAGGGGATCTCGAATCGCTCCACCTAAACAAGTGGCTGCTCCTCCAAAAGGTTCGATCTCAGTAGGATGGTTGTGAGTTTCATTTTTAAACATCACTAACCATTCTTCAGTTGACCCATCCCGCTCAACCTCTACTACAA
>CAZKEO010000165.1:0-5235 GCA_964551785.1 uncultured Eubacteriales bacterium
GGCATTTCCTGTTCTGTGGTTCCGGACGATTTGAAGGTATCCTGAGGCGTTGGTCCTGCATGCCGCAGGATTTCGTGCTCTGAAGGGAGATTCGCCAGAGACTTCACTGGGCAACAGTTACCATCAACTATTGCCACGCCTGGTCCGGTCAATTGCGCTAGTTCCTGGCGAATAAACACATAATGGGTGCAACCCAGCACTATCTCTGCAATGCTAGGCAAGTTTAGTTCAGCCAAAAGACTGCGGAGGTATTGCTGAATAACAGGTCCTGCGGTTTCCCCTTTTTCAATTAGCTCAACTAAACCTGGACAGGGTAGGGGGATAATTTCCGCTTGATCTTCGAAACGATGGAGTAGAGAATTGAACTTCGGTTGGCTGAGGGTTAATGGTGTAGCCATGACCAAGATCTTGCCTCCATGCCCGATAGCTACTGCGGGCTTCACAGCTGGTTCCATCCCGATTACCGGGACAGCAAGCTTTGTACGTAGTTCCCGGACAGCAACACTGGTCGCCGTATTACAGGCTACTACCAGGGCTTTGATTCCTTTACTACAGAGAAAATCAACAGCCGTTAGCGTCAACGTCCGAACTTCTTCTAAGGATCGAACGCCATAAGGCGCATTTTTGGAGTCAGCATAATAGAGATAATTTTCTTGGGGAAGTTGTTTGAGCAGGTGGGCAAGGACACTGACTCCTCCAACCCCAGAGTCAAATACGCCAATCGGTAGCTCTTGTTGTGCCTTATTCATATAAACTGAGTGTCACCTCACAAAAATACCCTTATTTTCCATTATGCACAGCAGTTGACTCAAATACACATTTAGAGACAGGAAGTGTTAGAATTTCGCATTTTTAAGTCCGGGAATGAGATGAATTCACTTTCCTTTTTTCAGTTCGACACTTACCTACAGATTTCCTTCCGGAAATTGTATGTGGTTTTTTTGTGTAAAAAAGCTAGTGTTAACAGGAATTTTCAGAAAGGCTGTCGAATTTGTTAAAAGATTGGAGGGGTCTGTTTGATTTCCATGTTTAATGTCTCTAAAACCTACGATAACGGAGTTAAAGCTCTGATAGATATTAGTGTTCAAATAAAAAAGGGAGAATTTGTTTTTTTGGTGGGGGCCAGTGGGGCCGGAAAATCGACTTTTACGAAACTGCTTTTTCGGGAGGAAATCCCAACTAGGGGTAATCTGATGATTAACGGGGTCAATCTTGGGCGGATGAGACCGAAAGAGGTGCCTTATCTGCGCAGGAAAATTGGCGTTGTTTTTCAAGACTTTCGGTTATTACCTGATAAAACAGTGTTTGAGAATGTAGCCTTTGCACTGCAAATTGCGGAAGTATCCAGTAGGGATATCAAACGGTTGGTACCAGCTGCTTTGGATTTGGTTGGGTTATCCAAAAGGATTGACGACCTACCCTCTACGATGTCGGGGGGGGAGCAGCAACGTGTAGGCCTAGCTCGAGCAATCGTTAATAAGCCTATGATGATTATCGCTGATGAACCTACTGGAAACTTGGATCCTGATACTTCTTGGGAAATCATGAGACTACTGGAGGATATCAATAAAATGGGTACCACCGTCTTAATGGCTACCCATGCAAAAGACATTGTGGACAGTATGCAAAAACGCGTAATTGCTATTGAGGATGGCCGCATTGTCCGTGATGAACAGAGAGGAGCATATGGTAATGAAGATTAACACCATCGGCTACCTCTTGGGAGAAGCTTTTGCTTCCTTGCGTCGTAATAGTTGGATGGCGCTCGCTTCAGCAACTACAGTTGCCGTGACCCTGATGATTTTAGGGGCGTCACTCTTAATGGTACTGAATATCGATTATTTAGCTGGTGCGGTGGAGTCAGAAGTAGAAATTGCCGTTTTTATCAAGCAAGATGCTGCCCCGCAGCGAGTTTTTGAGATCGGGGAAGAAATCAAAAAGGTTGCTGGAGTGAACGAGGTTAAATTTGTATCGAAAGATGACGCCTTGGTAGAACTGCGCAAGAACTTTGAGCAGAAGCAGGGCGTACTGGATATGCTCGGGGAGAAGAACCCCTTGCCTGACAAATACCGGGTTAAAATGGACAAGCCTGAACAAGTCAAGCCTGCAGCAGAAAAATTCAAGCAGATTGCCGGAGTGGACAAAGTTAACTATGCTCAAGGCGTTGTCGAAAAACTCTTTCCAGTCACTAGATGGGTTCGGGTATTGGGACTAGTTTCGGTTAGTTTGTTAGCCTTAGCCGCAATCTTCCTAATTTCCACTACCATCAGGCTGACAGTTTTTTCTCGACGCAAGGAGATTAATATCATGAAGTTTTTAGGTGCCACCGACTGGTTTATCCGTTGGCCCTTTATCCTGGAGGGAATTGTTTTAGGGCTGATGGGTTCCTTAGTGGCTGTGCTAGTGCTTTATTTTACCTATGACAATCTTAATCAGGCACTGTTACGCACCCTGCCTTTTCTACCACTCCAAAGGGATATGAGTATTATTGGGCAAGTGTATGAACTAATCATCGTAATTGGGACAGCTTTAGGGGCAATCGGTAGTATGATTTCGGTACGTCGGTTTTTGAAAGTGTAGCTAGGTTGGAGGTATTAGAATGAGTATCAAAAAGGGAGTAGCTGCTTTAGTGGCAATAGGTTTTGTGGCAGGGAGTATGCTGACACCTGCTTTTGGAGCGCAATATAGTAAACAACAAGAACAAAAAATGCTCAAAGAGTTGAACGCCATCCGCGCTCAAAAGAAAAAGATTGAAAATCAAAAAAAAGAAACCAAAGCCGAAGCCAATAAATTGGCAAATGCTATTGACGAGGCTAAAGACAAAATAGACAAGTTAGACGACAAAATTTATGTCCAAAAAAAGCAATTGACTTCAGTCCGCAAAGAAGCAGTTGTGACAGAAGAAAACTTAGTCCAGACCACTGAGGAGTTAGGTGAACAAGTGGAAGTCTTTAACTCCCGAATCAAAGATATTTATGAAAACGGCTCGGTGAGCTACCTCGAGGTAATCTTGGACAGTGAGGATTTCGGTGACCTTTTGGATCGGTTTGAATATATGAAGGCCATTGTAGAGCAGGATTCCAAGCTACTAGAGGAAATTGAGACTAAACAAGCAGAAATCCGCCAGAAAAAAGCTGAGCTGGCAGCTAAACGGGCGAAAATTGAGGACCTAAAGGCTTCTACCGAAGAAGCCAAGCAGGAAAATGAAGTGCAAAAGGAAGAGCACGCCCGGATGTTAGACAAGGCTAAAGATGATTTAGCAAAATTTACCGATGAAATTGATAAATTAGAAGAGGCCGAGAGTCGTAAAATGGCGGATATAATTCGCCTGCGACAGCTTCAAGACACTAAACCCATGGGTAAAGGGGTCATGTTATGGCCAGCACCTGGACATAGTAGAATTTCTTCACCCTATGGCTGGCGAACCCATCCAATCTTGCGTGTCAAGAAATTCCACCGCGGTATTGATATCCCGGCTCCGACTGGTAGTGCCGTCAAGGCAGCTCAGACCGGGAAAGTGATCTTTTCTGGTTGGATGAACGGCTATGGCAATGTCATCGTGCTGGATCACGGGGGACAAGTATCCACCCTATATGCTCATTTAAGTCAGCGTAATGTAAATGTCGGTAGCTCAGTCGAAAAAGGTGACATTATTGCTGAGGTTGGGAGTACTGGCCGCAGTACGGGACCCCATCTCCACTTTGAAGTCCGCCAAGGCGGAGAACCTGTTAATCCGGTGCCGTATCTCTAAACATACGACTAAATTTTCACTGACAAGGAACTGCTTTTTTCGGCAGTTCCTTTCCTTGTATTTTCAAGTTGATTCATGTAGTATTAATAATAGTTGGGACATATAATAATAGTACTTTTCTCTTGGTGAGAAGGATTGGAAGGTGATTGTGTTGTCAGAACGCCGTAAGGTTTTGATAGCCATCGTGGTCTTGATTTTCATGCTTGGAGCAGGAGTTGCGGGGCTACTAGCTACTAACTACCAGCACGTAGGGACCTTATTGACGGTGGTTAAGTTAATCAAAACTAATTATTTGGAACCAGTAACGACTACTCAATTAATGGATGGAGCGATCAAGGGGATAGTGGAGTCCCTCGATGACCCCTATTCCGTTTATTTAGAACCCAAGCGCTATAAAGACCTCCAGGTCCAAATGCAAGGCTCTTTCGGTGGTTTGGGTATCCAGGTAGGGCTTGTGGGCAAACATATTACAGTGGTTGCTCCGATGAAGGGCACACCTGCCTTTCGGGAGGGGATTAAAACCGGTGATGTGATAGCAAAAATCGACCAACTGGATGCTACTAATTTGGATATTGATCGCGCCGTGGAATTAATGCGCGGACCAGTCGGGACTAAGGTAACGCTAACCGTAGTAAGGGAAACCAAGGGTGTCAAAAAGCCACTGGAATTTACCATTACCCGTGAAAAAATCACTGTCCCTTCGGTTGAAGGAAACATGGTGAAAGGCCAGCCCATCGCATATATCAAGATTAATGTCTTTAACGATAACACCAAAGCAGAGTTATCAGAGACCATCAAAGATTTGCAAAAAGAGCAGTTCAAAGCAATTATCTTGGATTTGCGTTATAATCCTGGTGGGGAACTCAATTCAGCAGGTGATGTGGCCAATTTCTTTGTACCTAAGGGCAGAATTGTGACCATTCGGGACCGTCAGGGAGCGGAGGAAGTGCTAGAAGCAGATGGGAATAAGCTCAATTACCCCCTAGCTGTCTTGGTAAATGGTTATAGTGCCAGTGCCTCGGAAATTGTGGCAGGTGCGATCAAAGATACCGGTAGTGGTAAGCTGGTAGGTACTAAGACTTACGGTAAAGGCGTTGTGCAAACTATCTACAGATTAAACAGTTCATCTGGCTTAAAAATAACCACAGCCAAGTACTTAACCCCTAAAGGTAATGATATTCACAAAAAAGGCATTCAACCAGATGTCACTGTTGAACAGCCTGAGGAGAGCAAGGAAGATTTACAACTAAATAAAGCTATTGAATTACTGAAAAGTAATAAGTAGTTGTTACTAAGCAAAGAAGGCCCTGCAGGACAGGGTCTTCTGCGTTAGGACAGCGCGGTCACCGGAAGGAGGCACGATTTATGGAAAGAAGTCAAAAACTACAGGCTGTTGCAGAACCAAGTGGGATTATTGCCACTGACTTAGAAGTAGTGAAACAAGCCTGCTTAGAGTGCCAGCAATGTGAACTCAGAACAGGATG
>CAZKEO010000166.1:0-5232 GCA_964551785.1 uncultured Eubacteriales bacterium
AATAAAGGACAATATTCCTTCTCCTTTGGAAAAAAAGGAAATAATCCTGGAGAGTTAAGCTTTCCCTATGGGTTAACAGAAAATAACAAAGGCAATATCCTTGTAGCCGATACAGGAAATGCTAGGATTCAGGAGTTTACTGCTAATGGTAAATTAGTTAGAATAGTAACTTTCCCCAAAGGAACTGTAGCATTAAAAAAACCTGGTCCGATCTTTTATCTAGCTGGAAAGCTTTATATTGGAGATTTAATTAGGCAAGAACTAATTATCTATGACGAAATCAGCAAAAAGGTCAGAAACATCAAGAATGTTAGCTACCCTCATGGTATTTGGGTAGATAGAACCGGGAAAATATATATTTCCGATTCGGGAAATTACCGCGTTTTGATTTTTGATCAAGCAGGAAAATTAATTAAGAGTATTTCTAAGATAGATGCGAAACAAAGTTTTAGTTTGTTAAGGGGTCTGGCTGTTGATAAAAAAGGTCGAATGTTTGTGGTAGATTCAATTTCAAGTACGATATGGGTCTTTGATTCCCAAGGTAAAGTATTATTCGGCTTTGGTTCACGGGGCTTTGAAGAGGGGATGTTTTTGTACCCGACAGGTATTTTTTCAGATAATGATAACAACAAAATCTATATAGCAGATTGGGCAAATAACCGTGTGCAGGTCTGGGGTTACTAATTGGTATTAAGGAGGTGTGGCAGATGGCTAATAAGAAATTAATATGTTGGGCAATTACGTTATTATTTGGTTTATTAGCTTGGCCAGGAGCGGTTTTTGCAGTTGCTCCAGAAGCTTATGTCACCTACTCCGGTCAAGATGATCCAGTAGACACAGTGGATATTACCGTCCATTTTGACGGACAAGCCGGCTATACTATCGTTCAGTATGCTACAGCAATGGATACTAGTGGTAGTGATTTGCAATGGAGTGGAAATATGAGCATTAGTGGTAGCAGTCCAGATAACACTGTACTTATTGAGAATGCCAATAAATATATGAATTACTTTGTGAAGATATCAAATACCAATCCTGCTGTAACGGAAGCGACCTCTGTCAAAATTTATCCAGTAAATACCGGAACGGAACGCATTCTTAATGACAATGCCCATGCTTATTATAATCAAGGCTACATGTGTGGATCATGCCACGTTACCCATAGTGGCCTCAAAGACCGCTTGCTACTACAAGCTAGTTATTATGAACTTTGTATGCTTTGTCATTCTACAGCTAACTCCCAGAGCAAATATGATGTGGAGTCTGGTCAAGTAGCTGTTTTAGGTGGTGTGAAGGCATCTCTAGCAGGACCTTTTGTGAACCAAAATGGAGTAGATGCTGTCTCTATGCATAATGCCAATGATACAGAAGGTATTTCTTCTGTTGCCGTTCCAGGTAGTGATGTTACCAAGCCGCTTGGTCTAACTTGTGTCTCTTGTCATCTGCCACATGGAGGCACTGATGATAATTACCGTTTGCTAAAAAAAACCATCTATGCTGCCGATGGGGATCAACTGGCAACAACTAGTGCTGATGTGGATGCCTATGCAATCACTGATACTGCAACTTCCGGCGAAAAACTTTACATGATTAAAGGTAATACCGAATTTTGTGCAGCCTGTCATCTTGACTATGATGATGGTAATGCTCATTCTCCGGGAGGGATGTATGCTGAGAATATTAACCCTGCTCCTGGTATTGGGCCTGGCACAGGGCGCTATCGTCATCCAGTCTCGGTAAACGGCGTGGTCTATTCAGTATACGGCAATGATGGCTCAAAATTATTTCAGCCGACAGCTGGTGATGATCTGCCATTACAATATTTCGCTGGTGAAACTGTTACAGCGGACAAGCGTACAGCGGTAGTTTGTAGCACCTGCCACTATGCTCATGGCAGTATCAAGAGTTTTAATATTCAAGGTGCTGAATATGACGGAAAATATATGTTGCGGCTAGACAATTACGGCGCATGTGAGTCGTGCCACAAAAAATAAGCCTTTGAGCGAGGGAAGTAAATGAAAGTCAAGCATTTATTGGGAGATAAGCCAAAACTCAATAGACCGTTTAAATATTTGCGGGCCAGCAAAGGAAGCCTGGCGTTGCTTTGGATTGCAGTAGTTGCTGTAGCGGTTATTTGGTATCAAGTATCAATAGCTAATGCAGGGATCGTATTAACCAATGATTTATTAAACGGAGACGGGTCTTTTGAAGGTTCAAACTATAATAACTGGACCTATGTTGATATTTCTAACACGACACCTACTCAGGATTTTACTGTCTACCAATCTGGTGCTGCCTCAGCTGAACAAGCCTCGCCATCTGGTGCTGGAATTATTACCAAAGGTTATTTTAAACATCAGTTTACTTCCCCTAATCAAGACATGGATCATGCAGAATTAAACCTTTGGTACAAAAGATATTGCTCTTGGATTTTTGGTGCAGAAAAATTTAACATATGTTGGTCGATTTATGACGCAACTGACACTGTAGCTATCATAGACAATCCCACTAGTGGTAATGGTCTTATAAGTAATTCGAAAAGCACTTCAGCTTGGACAAATTACCTTAAAACCAATATTTCGACGGCTGGTATGGCTAAAAATACTACCTATACATTGCGCCTGTATTTGGATAGTCAAACTGAAATTGATGATGTGAATAACTTGTCTCTAAATTGGGATGATGTAACATTCAAAATAGCATATACAGCAGATACAACTGCACCGGTAACTGCGATGTCGCTTCCAGTAAACAATAGTAGATTTAATACAACACAAGCACTGCGAGCCACCGCAACAGATGATGTTGGAACAACTCAGGTTGATTTTGAATATGCAGATAATACATCTTTTACTGGAGCCTCTCCTATCACTGGTGCAACCCTCCAGTCAGGTAGTGCTACTAATGGAACTTGGGGTATTGATTGGGATATTTCCGGAGTAAGCGACGGTATCTATTATGTTCGTGCAAAGGGTTATGATGCTGCCGGGAATAATGCTTATTCTTCTTATTTCACCTATACTATCGATAAAACGGGTCCTTCGATTGGGGTATCATATGTAGATTTTTTCGGAAATCCTTTGCCTACGCTAAATGGCAAACAGGTTGTCAGAGCTGGCAGAACGTATATTAAGATTGTGTCACAATCAGAGACTTTGCGTGAAAATGCTGGCGATACTCAGATTACGATATCTGCTCCGGGGACAGTAAATGATAAAACTAACGTAAACCTAGCTTCGAGTTACTCCTCTAATCCCTTGGATATTACAGCTAGTACTACTAATGAGAATGAAGGGGACACTACTGTGCAGGTAAAAGCCACTGATACCCTTGGCAATGTGGCTATAGCCTCACCTACTGCTGGTGAGATTTTTACCATACATACCATACCACCGGCTTTTGGTTTAGAATACTATATTGATCCTAACCTAACCACTCCCTTAAAAACATCAGGTGCTAAAGCAGTTGCCAAAGCAGGTACAGTCTATATTAAGCTGGTTGGCAATGAGCAGCTTTCTGCTACTGCAGGCAGTCATAAATTAACTATTGATGCCCCAGGTGGCGCAAGCGACGTAAGTAATCAAAATTTTGTTTGGGATGCTGCCAACAGTGCTTGGAAATATACGTGGACAGTGAATGCAGCAACGAGTGGAGATACAGTATCCATTAGGGTTACTGGTAGCGATTTAGCAGGTAATGTTGCTACCAATGCGGTACCTTCGCCTGGCAGTATAGTTACCATTGATAATACTGCCCCAGTTTTGGATTTAGCATATTATGCAGATGCTGATTTAACTACGGCCCTGCCTACACTTGCGGGCAAGCCTTTGGTAAAAGCCGGGACAGTATATGTCAAGCTAGTCTCAAATGAAACCTTACGAGATACTGCTGGGGATAACCAACTCACAATAGATGCCCCAGGAACAGCTAATGATCTAACTAACCAAAATTTTGTTTGGGATGCTACTAACAATGCCTGGAAATGTGCGTGGTCGGTTCTTGCAGGAGCGGGCAATAATGGGGACACCACTACAATTACTGTTAAAGGTACTGATCTTGCGGGTAATATCAAAGCAGGGGTACCTTCTTCAGGGGGAACTGTAACTGTAGAAACTACTCTGCCTATCTTAAGTTTGCTATATTACGCTGATGCGGCGTTAACTACTGAAATACCAGTGGTCGAAGGAAAGCCTACTACTAAGGCAGGTACTGTCTATGTTAAGCTTGTGGCAGACGAAACGTTATCAAGTAATGTCGGAGCTAACCAAATAACTATTGATGCCCTAGGAACAGCTAATGATCTAACTAACCAAAATTTCTCTTGGGATGCGACGCTTAGTGCTTGGAAATACGCCTGGACAGTGAGTGCCAATAATGATGGTGATACGGAGGCTATTACGGTAAAGGGTACAGATCAGGCTGGCAATATTACTGCAGGTGCACCTACTTCAGGTGGAACTGTTACTATTGACACCACCGGCCCAACCATGAGTTTAGCGTATTTTTCAGATGTGGATTTAACTACCGCATGGCCGGTAGAAGCTGGTAAGCCGATAGTAAAAGCTGGAACAGTATACATCAAATTGGTTGCTAGTGAAAACCTCGGGGGTGCTGCTGGCGATAACCAAATTACCATCAATGCCCGAGGTTTAGAAAATGATCTAACAAATCAAAATTTCAGCTGGGATGCTGCTAATACTGCCTGGAAGTGTTCTTGGACTGTTAATAGTAGTAATGATGGAGACACGCTAGCAATTAATGTTAAAGGCACTGATTTATTGGGTAATATCACATCTAGTGCCCCTGTAACGGGTGGTACGGTGAAAATCGATAATATTGGCCCAAGCTTGAGTTTGGAATATTATGCTGACGCGCCTTTGACTACCTTGCTGCCGGTATCAGGCGGTAAACCGGCAACCAAAGCTAGCAATGTTTATATTAAACTAGTTTCCAACGAAACCCTACGCAATACAGCCGGGGATAATAAAATAACTATCGATGCCCGTGGGACAAGCAATGATGTAGGTGCTGCTGATTTTACCTGGACAGGAAGTGCTTGGCGCTATGACTGGACGGTTAGCGGAGGCGATGATGGTGATACTCATGCTATTACCGTTAAAGGGACAGACTTGGTTGGGAATGTTTCTACTAATGCTCCTACGGCAGGCGGTATTGTAACAATAGATAATAGTGAACCGATACTTAGTCTAGCGTATTTTACTGATACCGGAC
>CAZKEO010000167.1:0-5228 GCA_964551785.1 uncultured Eubacteriales bacterium
AAAATTAATAATGATAGTTGGTTTGTGGTGTTTGGAGGTGAAGGTGTGGAAGCAATTAGAGGGAAGTGGCTTACTGTTGATAAGAGGGCCAATATTCCAGAGAATATTGCCAAAGCAGTGCGGATTCTTTGTGGTCATAAGGTCACTCTGATTATTGAGGGAGAAGATGTGAAAATTGTGGCTATCGAGGAGTCTAAGCAAAGTACCTTAATACCGAGAAGTAGCTTACCAGGCAGTACAGTACCCCAAAATAATCTCTCGTTACCATGTCATGAAGCTGGTTAACAACGCAAAGCTATTGCAAAACTGTAATCAATAAACATTCAACAGGCATGAGGCCTGTTTTTTTTGGGCAAATTTATGGCCAGAGTTAGAGTTACTTTAAAAATTCGCTTAATCGGGCTATACTATAAGAAGCAATCAGCAAAATCGCTGAGAGCTAACTTAATCCTGAAAGGAGGGGAAGCCTTTTGGAACAGAAAAAGATTACTTTAACTGAATTGGCTAATTGTGCAGGTTGAGCAGCTAAACTAAGTCCGCAGGACTTGGCACAGGTGCTGTGCCAACTACCCCCCGTAACCGACCCTAATGTACTTGTGGGAACTGAGACTGCCGATGATGCCGCAGTCTATAAAATTAAAGAGGATCTGGCTTTAGTACAGACTGTCGACTATTTTACGCCCGTTGTGGATGACCCCTATACCTTTGGCATGATTGCGGCAGCGAACGCTTTAAGTGATATCTATGCCATGGGTGCTCAACCAACCTTTGCTTTGAACATTGTCGGCTTTCCCCTTGGAAAACTGCCCTTGGAAGTACTAACTGAAATTCTCAAAGGTGGTGCTGCTAAGGCTGCCGAAGCCGGGGTCAGTATCATTGGTGGGCATACCATTCAAGATGAGGAACCAAAGTATGGGATGGCTGTCACAGGCTGGCTACATCCCGACCAAGTTATCACTAACGGTGGTGCCCAGGTGGGGGATGTCTTGATCTTAACCAAACCTTTAGGGCTTGGCATCATTACCACTGCCATTAAAGGTGGCATGGCTAGCCCTCAGACCATTGAGCGGGCAGTAGCGGTTATGACTACCTTGAATAAACAAGCAGCTGAGGTAATGACTAAGGTGGGCGCTCATGCCTGCACTGATATTACTGGCTTTGGTTTTTTAGGCCACCTCAAGGAAATGCTGTCAGCTAGTGGTGTGGGTGCGAAAATCAACGTATCTACTGTACCAGTACTAACGGAAGCCTGGGAACTGGTGGCAATGGGAATTATCCCCGCTGGAACGAGGAAAAACTTACAGTATCTGCAACCTAACTTGAAAGTTGCTACTGATGTTAGCGAGGATCAACTACTAATGCTAGCTGATGCCCAAACTTCGGGTGGCTTGCTGATGGCTGTAGCTAAGGAAAAAGCTGCGGAGATGCTTTCGGCACTAGAGCAGGCTGGTGTAGAACCAGCCGTACAGGTGGGCGAAATCGTGCCAGCAGAAGCAGACGGAGCAACCGAAATCTACCTATCAAACGCGTAATTAGCAGGCGAAGAGCTAAGCCCCTGAGAATTTGTAAAGTTCTCAGGGGCTTTTTGGTCTAAATAAGATATACAAAGGGACTACTAGTGACACCACTCCAAAGAGTAGTACCCCGATTGCTCCGCGATAGTGCTTATGCCGATAGAGCCAACGGACAAAACTCATAGTATAGATGAAGACCCCTGTAGTAATGAGGACTGCCAGACTGAGAGTTAGATATTTCAATGCCAATTACCCCTTTCTATTTAACGGGACGAACAGGTTGGTACATCAGGCCTATCCGCCTGATAGAAAAATCAACAGTTACCTGGACATCTGCCTTAGGATAGAGGTCACCCCAATCTAATTGTTCCCATTCTGCCCATGTTTTAACTAAATGCCGGGCTTTATTCCCAAAACCAAAAACATCAGCACCCATCCCCTGCGTTTTTTTAACGGTATCTTTAAGTGTCTTGCTTACCTTAAGGGCGACAAGCTTTTCTAGGATCTTGATATTCTTTAAGTCAGAATAATCAACTGAGCTTTGACTTGCCAGGAGATCTGCTTCCAAGGAGAGCTCAACCGAAATTAGCGGTCGGTTACCTCTCAGCTGTACTTTAATTACTGGCGGTGAACCGGCGCGTACGTCCATAGCAAGATGCTTGGAAGGTTCCAGGGGATCACGGATGGAGAAAGTACTGCGCAGATAATTGCCGTTCGCCATTGCCATAGTCCGGTTTTCTGTACCAGTCAAGGTTCCTACCATGTGATTGTCTTTGAAAACTGCCGTTCCCATGATTTCAAAGGGGGTATCCCCTTCACGGGGAATTTCACCAGGGATGTAAGGTGCTACCGTTTCGGGAGAAGCCTTGAGGTGAGCAGGCATCCCCTTGTTTAGCCCAACCAGAATAGCTGTAGGTGCAATTGCTTCGGATTCTAAAGCTATTACGAAATCTAATAATTGGGTTTTCGGAGCAAAGCCTGTGAAAGATGTGTTCAAAATTAGGTTTTCAGCAAACTTGGAGGGGTTTTTCTCCAGGACTGGTTTGTTTAATTTGAGAATATCCTTTGCTTTGTCTTCGGCAATCAGCACAAACAGGTTGTTGCGAATTTCACGGTAACGAGATAAAATTCGCAGAGGCAGTGGGTCTTTTTTCGCTAATTCGGCACCTACAACGACCACCTTTAAGTGCATTAAATTTAATTTACGATCGATAAAAGAATTTAACAAGTTTAAAGCCGCATGCAGCGTGGGAGCTTCCACTGAGACCAGTGTGCTGGATGGCTGATTACCTCCAACACTACCCACGCCCCCGGCTAATTGGCGGGGTGGGGCAATCCGAAAGGTCCAGATAAAAGTATCATCTAGGCTACCCTGGTCGATAGCTAAACTCGTTACAAATGCCTGTTGTTCTAGTTCCCGCTTATCCCAGCAACCAGCCAGGCTAGCCGACAGGAGCATCACAATCAGCAGACTAGCCAGTTTACGAAGCTGGTTGTTCATTACGAGTACCTCCTTTGGACCTTAAGGTAGCAAGTAACCACACTAAGGCAGGCAAGGCATAGCTAAAAACCCAAGCTAAGTGGTGTAAATGGTATTCATTTAGCCAAACGGACGTTGGGAAGTTGGGAATTAGAAAGGTGAGACCATAGACTAAGACTGCCAGCGGAAAAAGCAAAGGGCGGTAGAAGGGTAACTTTAAGCCTCTTGCTAAGCTGACCGCTGAACCATAAAATAAGGCCGAAACATTAATTAGCATACTAAAAACCCAGATAAAGATAAAGAAGGCTTCCACTCGCTGGAGAAAGCGGCCGAAATAGATCTGCCTGGCTAAAATATACAAGGGATAATCACCTAAGGTTAAAGCTGTAGGATAAGGGAAAACCATTAGAAAGACCACCAAATTTGCAATAATCAAGCTTCCTGCGACAAGCAGACTACTATAGAGGATAGTAGTAACTTTGCCACGATCTCTTAAGTAGGGGTTTAGGAGAGTAATGAGTAAAATTTCGCCCAGCAATGAACTGGTGCCTGCCCCTTTCTGGATGATGGTAGGTAGGCCAGCTCCCCAAAAGGGAAACAGGTAATCAATGTTGGCGTTTTGTAAAACTAGCAGTAAAACACCTAATGTTCCAAAAACAATAAAGGGTGTTAGCAACCATGCCCCTCGTGACATCGATTCAATGCCCTGGTAACAGGGGTAGATAATCCCGATTAGGAAGAAAATAGTTAAAATACTGATCGGAGTGGTTGGCAAGAAAGCGGCGATTATTGTTTCCATAAATTGGCGCAGCACCAAACAAGTTATGACCAGAAAATAGCTGAACATAAGTAAGGAGACTATGATGCCGCTAAAAGCCCCACCAAATTTCTCCGTTATTTCAATTAAAGTCAGCTCAGGATAAGCTTTTAGCAAGGACAGGATTGGCAGTACGGCCAGCAGGGTAAACAATAAATCCACTACAGCAATCATCCAGCCAGCGGTTTGACCCTCGAGGATGATGTTCCGGGGGTAAGTCAGGAAAAGTTTAGTTGATAGTACAATAGTTAAGAAGGCAATAGTTTCTCGGTAGCCGAGATGACCTTCCCTAATTTCGGTCATTTTGGTTCTCTCCTTTAGGATTTTCTCGCTCAGCATTAGTTTCTTGTTGTGTTGTTTCGAGGTCTTCGGTAGCAGGGTCCCAGGACCTGTTGATTTTAGCCTGCCGCCGCCGGTCCAGAGTATGCATATACCATGGCCGCAGGTTCTGTTTCCAAATTGGCTTACGGAGGATGATATCCCCGCTAGGCGGCCGGTATGGGGAGACTGGTGATAATATGGGAACACCGAATGACTTCTGTCCACAAAGATGGATTACCACCATAAAAATCCCGATCGCTAAACCATAAAAGCCCAGCGAAGCTGATAATGCCAAGAAAATAAATCGTAAGAGGCGTAAGGCTAGTGAAAGACTGTAATTGGGAATAGCAAATGAGCCTAAGCCTGTTAAGGCGACAATGATTACTAAGAGTGGACTAATGATGTTGGCTTGTACTGCTGCCTGACCCAGAATCAGTGCTCCTACAATCCCCAGCGTAGGACCAATCAAGCTGGGGATGCGAATGCCAGCCTCTCTAATCAATTCAAAAGACAGCTCCATAATGACCAGCTCCCAAATCGCCGGGAAGGGGATAGTTTCTCGGGAGGCAGCGATTGAAAACAATAAGTCCGAAGGAATCATTTCCGGGTGGTAATTGACAATTGCAATAAAAAATGAAGGCAGTAAGAGATTTAAAAACAAGGCTAAAATTCTAACGCCTCGCAATAGAAAAGCATACGGCCAGCGGAGATAGGCATCCTCGGCTGTATGGATTAGAGCCCAAAAGGTCACCGGCATAATTAGCACAAAGGGATCACCATCTACTACCAGCGCAATATGTCCCTCGGTCAGTGCTGCAGCTACGCGGTCGGGACGTTCGGTAACCATCTGCCCTGGGATGATCCCGAAAGGATTATCCTCAATAAAATGTTCCAGAGTTCCACTGTCAGTTAGATAATCGGTATCAATAGCCTTGATACGAGCAAGAATTTCTTCCACTAATTTTGGGTTAGTTAGTCCTTGAATATAAAGCACTGCCACATCTACATGGGAAAGACGGCCTACCTTAATCATTTCGGTCACCAGGGTGTCACAACGTAAGCGTTTGCGAATTAAGGCAGTATTTACTCTGATATG
>CAZKEO010000168.1:0-5224 GCA_964551785.1 uncultured Eubacteriales bacterium
CGTAAATTAGAAATTCCACTTGGTGATGGCTCCGGTGTGCGCTTGCAAGAAGTAGCTGATATCGACTTTGCCTACCATGAGCAACGCGAAGTTAACCGGGTTAACAAACAGAATTCGATTGGTCTGATGGTATTTAAACAAAGCGATGCCAGTGTGGTGGAGGTAGCTGATAATTTAGTCGCTGCCATTAACCAACTGCAGCAACAATTACCTTCGGATACAACCCTAGTTATTTCTCGGAACTATGCCGAGTTTATTCAGAAATCCCTAAACAGTACCAGAAGAAGTATTATTGAGGGGATAATTTTCACCGCCTTAGCCTTATTTATTTTTTTGAGGGACTGGCGCTCTCTCTTAATAGTAGTGCTGGCTATTCCGACCTCTTTGCTAGCTACTCTGATGCTGATTTATTTTGCCGGCTATACCTTCAACATGATGTCCTTAATGGGCTTAGCTTTGTGTATTGGAATCCTGGTCGATGACTCCATCGTTGTATTGGAGAATATCCATCGTCATCTAGAAATGGGTAAGCCCCCTAGGGAGGCCGCTTTAGAAGGCCGGATGGAAATCGGGATGGCAGCAGTGGCGATTACCCTATCAGACGTAGTGGTATTTGCCCCAATCGCCTTCATGAGCGGCATGGTGGGACAATTCTTTCGCCAATTTGGTTTAACGATTGTCTTTGCTACCTTGTTTTCCCTCTTCATTTCTTTTACTTTGACCCCTATGTTAGCTTCCAGACTGTTCAAGCAGCGTACGCCAAGTCAAGCAGGATTGCCAACAGAGACAGCTGGTCTTACTCAAGGCTCGCACCGTCCGAGGCGGACCATCCTAGGTGCCCTCTGGCAACTCTTGGACCCCATAGGCACCAAAGTCCAAACCTTTTACGTCAAGGCCCTTTACTGGTCTTTAGAGCATCGTAAAACGGTCATTCTGATAGCACTCGGAGCGTTTATCGGCAGCTTTGTAGTCTTTCCCTTAAAGCTAGTAGGCTTCGAATTCATGCCAAAAGCGGATCAGAATGAATTAAGTCTTACTCTTGAAATGCCGATCGGGACACCGATGAGCAAGACTGATGAGACGCTACTGATAATCGAGCAATATCTTAATAGCATCCCGGAAATTCAGTTTCAACACACTACCTTAGGTTCTTCCGGAGGCAACTTGGGTGCCAGTAGCGGCGCTCATATTGGCCGGATTGGGATTACCCTAATTCCAAAATCAGAACGTGAGCGTTCCGTCTGGCAGGTTGGTGACAAAATCAGAAACTGGGCCCAAGCTTTTCCCAAAGGGCGGATTAAAGTTAGCGAAAGTGATTCCATGGGCGGTGGCGGTTCAGCAATTACTATTCAGGTAACTGGTAATGACCCGAAGGAACTGGTAAAAGTAGCCAACAAAGTAAAGCAAACAGTAGCATCGATTGAGGGTGCGCGGGAAATCGATACAGACTGGCGACTCGGGCAACCGGAAGTTCAATTTGAGATTTTACGTGATCGGGCCGCAGGCTTAGGGCTCTCTGTGGCTGATATAGCTGGTACGGTACGAACTAGTTTAAGTGGTGGCAATGCGGGTGTCTTGCGTGAGGGTGACGAGGACCGCAGTATTGTAGTGCGGTTAGCTGACACGACTACGGCCAGTCTGACCGAATTGGGGAATACCCCTATTAATAATCTCAGTGGCGTGCCAGTGAGGTTAAGCCAGGTAGCAGATATTAAGGTAGGCAGTGGTCCTACCCAGATCAGAAGAATTAACCGAGAACGAGTAATCACCATTAGCGGTAACCTGGAGGGCCGGGTGCTGAACGATTTCCTGACTGAAGCTGAAGCTAAGATAGCGGCACTGCACTTGCCCCCTGGCTATAACGCCAATTTTTCCGGGCAGGCAGAAGCAATGCAGGAGACTATGGGTGACTTATTGGCTGCCTTAGTGCTCTCCATCGTGCTGGTCTACATGGTGCTGGTTATGCTGTACGAGTCCTTTTCCACACCATTTATTCGCATGCTGTCCTTGCCTTTGGGAATTGTTGGTGCTTTGATTGCACTAGCTGTCAGCCAAAACTCCTTAAACCTGTTCTCGATGATTGGGATAATTATGCTGGACGGTTTAGTAGCCAAAAATGGCACGTTGCTCTTAGACTATACAATCACGCTCCAAGAGCGAGGCTACCCCTTGAAAGAAGCCCTGATTGAAGCAGGAAAAGTTAGATTGCGTCCGATTATAATGACTACTGTTACCATGATTTTCGGGATGTTACCTACTGCCTTAGCGATGGGGGAAGGGGCAGAAACCAGAGCTGGCATGGGTTGGGTCTTAATTGGTGGTCTAATTACCTCAACAGTCTTTACTTTAGTCATAATTCCTGTGGCCACCATTATTATAGACAATTGGAAACAAAAACTTGGTCGTGTAGTACAGCGTATCACCAGCTAATCAAATGCCAAGTCGTGCCTGGTTATAGGTATAACCGGGCACGCTTTATGACCTAAACTTTCAGGATGAGGCAAGGGGGTTTTGAAATGGGTCACCTGGGAATTGGCAAAGACGAGGTTTTTAAAGCTTTGGCTCAGCGCTTGGATAAAAACCCAGTTGGAGCACCGCTGAACGAAACCTTAATGCAGATTCTTTATACACTCTATTCCGAAAAGGAAGCCATCATTGGCAGTAATTTCCCCCAGGGCTTTGCCGGGTTGGATAAGTTAGCTAGTCTAACAGGTATAGCGGAAGCGGACTTAAGTGAGCACCTCAATCAGATGGCTGATAAAGGACTGGTAATAGACATTCCGCGTCCCAAAAACACTTTATACATGTTAACACCTTTGGTGATTGGTTTTTTTGAATATACCTTCATGCGGGTAACCGAGCAGGTTCCGTTACGTGAGTTGGCAGAGCTCTTAGAGCGTTACCATCATGAAAAGGGAGTAGCGGAAGAATTTTTCGGAGCGGAAACCAAGCTTTTTCAGACTTGGCCCTATGAAAGCAGCATCCCGGCAGAGATTGAAACCGAAGTGCTAAATTATGAAAAAGCTTCGGCTATGATTAGAGATGGTAAAAGAGAGCAGCTGCAGCGGATTGCTAAAGCAAAACAGCAAGACAAGCCGAATATAGGCAAGGAGACTGACTAATGGAGCAAATAGCTGTTGGCAATCAAATTATCAGATACCAGCTAGTGGTCAGTACCAGGGCCAAGCGCATTAATCTCACAATTCGCCAAGCGGAAGTCATAGTTTCTGTGCCAAAAGGAACTAAGCTCGAAGCAGTAGAGCAATTGTTAGTAGCAAAGAGTGCATGGATTCTGAAACATCTCGCTAACTATCAAGAGTATCTCAACCAACAAAAACACGCCAACCCACCAGGACACCCTGTAAAATTACTTTACTTAGGCCAAAGCTATCCATTAAGTCTAGTGACAGCGCAAAGCTCCCAGCTTAAAGTAGAACTTTACCCTACTGGCTTCCTAGTTACTTTACCTGAAGGACTGCCTGCAGAGGATCAGAGGGCTAAGCTTCAAGTTGCCCTAGTATATTGGTATAAGCAACAGGCTAAAATAATATTAACAGCAAAATTAGAACAATTTGCCACCAAGATGCAGGTAAAGTACAATATGCTGCGGATTAAGGAACAAAGTACCCGCTGGGGAAGTTGCTCAAGTAAGCATAATATCAACCTGAACTGGCGACTGATTATGGCACCAGATGAGGTAATTAATTACCTCATTGTCCATGAACTAGCCCATTTAACCTTTATGAATCATGCCCCGGAATTTTGGCAGTTAGTGGCCTACTACTTGCCCGAATACGAGTACTGGAAAAAGTGGTTGAAGGTACATGGCAGAGAGTTAAACTTAACCCTATCATAAAAGAGGAGCGAAGGAAATGACGTCATCTGGGATAACAGCTTCTGCCGTTGTAGCTTAATGTGCTACTTTGAGCTTTAAAACGTAAGCGGCCCAGGTTTTCAGTTAAGGGACTGAAGCCTGGACCGCTTTAATACATTAATTATTTTCGAAGGTTGTTTCTGTAGTAATAGGCTTTGAAAAGACCATCCCACTAAAGGTGGCAACTGGACCTGTTAGGTTAAGTAAATCTCCGCTAGGTGACTGTTCCACTAGTTCGGGAATCGGAATGGCACTAATGATTAAATTTCTGGGCGCTTTCAAATAATCTAGTAATGCCTCCTGTGCGGGAGTGAAGCGTACCGAAACATGCACATCATTTTCCCACCGAATATGTAGGACGTGTTCTGTCTGGTCTTCGTTTGCAAACCAGGTATATTCAAATTTGTGCACGGCATCTTCATTTACCTTTGTTAACTCCTGGGCATACTCCTTAACGTATAAAATAAGGAGATGCTGACCGTTTTCTAATTGTCCGTGTGCTGACTGTTCTGGACTATATGCCTGCGTAAACAAAAACTCACCTCCTTCTTTGCCGAGGAATTAAGGAATTATTCGTTGTCTTCGTTTTTTGGTTCTGCTAAGCCCATGCCAGTATACATCCTAAAAAACTGATCGAGCATTTTACGGTACTGTTCCATCGTAGAAGCACACCCCTGTAGAAAGGTTTCTCCTGATTCAGTTAAAGAGTAAAGACGTTTGGCAGGACCTTTTACAGCAGTCTCCCAGTGAGAAACTACCAAACCATCTTTTTCTAACTGCCGAAGTGTGCGGTAAAGTGTTGCTTGGTCAATTGGGGCAAAACCAAAAAGCATCAGTTTCTGCATCAATTCATAGCCATGGGCGTTCCATTGCTTTAACATTAGTAGGAGGTAGGGGGAAAGCCAGTTCTTATCTGCCTTAACAGTATTTTCTGACCCAGTCTTCTCAGTTTCATTTGCAGTATCTTTCTGTTCTTTATCCATTTTTACCCTCCTTTAACAATTATACACCCATGTGCATAATACCTCTCAGAGCCCTAATTTGTCAAGGTATAAGAAAAGATTAAACAATACTTAAAGCCTTAACAGGACAGATTGACATGGGATATATTACTATGTTAAGTTTTTTATAATCATAGTCTAAAGAAAAAGCTAATGCTTTTAAGGAGGATTTATTATGACAGTCGAGAGAAAACTTGGTTTTGACACCTTAGCCCTACACGCGGGACAGCAACCTGACCCTACAACTGGTTCCAGAGCGGTACCCATTTATCAGACCACATCCTATGTCTTCCGCGATGCGGACCATGCCGCCAACCTATTCGCTCTGAAAGAGCCGGGTAATATTTAT
>CAZKEO010000169.1:0-5220 GCA_964551785.1 uncultured Eubacteriales bacterium
TTTTTCTTTTGTATGTTGTTGTTGTCCTGTGTGCCCCGGGACGAGGGGGTGGGTTTCTGGGTGACGTGGGAAGGGTCCCGGTTTCCCCTCAGAAAATATTTTTTTTCTCAAGGATTTTATTTTTTCGTGGGGGGGGGTACACGGATTTTTGCAAAAATTGAAAAAAATTCCAAAATTTCCAAATTTCTGAGGGAAAAGCCATATTTTACACTTTGAGCGAAAATAACGATATCATAATACATATATATAACTAAAAGAAAAAAAGACATTCTACACAAGATGTATATCTATCATTCTATCATATAACATTTTGAAAATTAACTGTCGAAAATATAGAATTTTTTTTTTTCTGAGGAAAGTGGATTTTCGAAGGGGCTTTTGTATATATCCACTAGTTAGGATTTTAAAAGCCGACAAGTCCCGTAAGAGATACATTGATATATACGTTCTATTAGGATATAAAAAAAATATATATACTTTTCCTTCAGAGATGTATATAAAAACCATAAAAAAAAAGTGCCAAAATCGTGCCAAAATCGTGCCTGTTTCGTGCTCAATATTTCTTCCTTATGGGAAAATACATAGTCCTACCTACTGAAAAAGGGGGCTGTTGGAAAAACTGGGTCGGGCGGAGGCCCCCGGAAAACTGTATCTGGGAAGGTCCCAGTGAGGATAAAATAAATATTTATATATTTGGCTATAACTAATAATTATGGTCTAATATGCATTTATATAATTTATTAGCGCATAAATATAAAATATTAAAACATTTTATTTTTTTGACAAAATATGTAATTTTTTGACAAAACCCGTTGTTGCTATTTTTCTCAGGGATTGAACGCAGCCTAAAAACTGAACTAGGTCACTGAGCCAAATGCCCGACGAAATCAGTAGTTAAGTCTGCTGTTGGTGATTATGATCGGTAAGAACGATCTTCTGGCCTCTGGCTCAGCATTATGTATTATATATTTTGGAGAACCCAGCATTCTGGGCTTTCTCATATTGTTTTGCTTTTCTTAATTGCATACTAGGTTTAGCCCATTGCGGGATGCTCTGGTTATCACGAAATGAGTGTAGCAGCTTATCAGGTGAAAGTTATTGTAATGTTTTGTATTGTTAATTGTTGATTTTGTACAGGTGCAAGCTATTGCGAGTGTTTTTATTTGACCGAATTGTAATACAGAAAAAAAAATATGTATTATGATTTACCGCAGGCCCATCAGTCGATTTTAGCAGGCTTAGTGGTTTAGCCAAGTTAACATTATGGGCAGTATGGTAATCTAATCGGGTAGGGGAAGTGCATGAGTGGAAGGGTGATTGGATGTCATACTAATTTAGTGTGTGGATGGGGGGAGTACCGCAGTGTGGGGGGGTTCAGCGTGTATGGTCGAAGGGGTATGTGGTATGTCGTGTTGTGTTATGAGTCAGGAGGGAGGGATGAAAGTTGTAAGCACATGTAGGAATTATTCTTGATTGGATTCTTCTATTTTCTTTACATTAACGTCGTTAACGGCATTGGTGTGGAAAAGACACATTAGTAATCATCCTCTGGGTAGTAATTTATTATTATTTGGTCGATAATTGCTGTCTTCCTTCAGTTTATTCGTAACCTGAGGTTAGGCGCAGGGTTCAAATCCTGCAACCAAGGATAGGCAATTTTGAATGCGATCGGAAAACATTCACTGTTGTTTTATCTTTTTTCTAGGTTTAGGTTTGGATATCGGCGTACTGTCCTAGATAGTGCGTCTGTATTCAGCCCGACTACCTGGTTTATCCTGCCAGTAGCATATGCTTGTCTCAAGGATTAAGCCATGCATGTCTAAGTATAAGCACTTTATACAGCGATTCTGCGGATGGCTCATTACATCAGTTATGACTGGTTTCAAGGTTTGCTACATGGATATCTGTGGCAATTCTGCAGCTAATACACGTTCAAGGGTATGGTGTAAATCATACTCGAGTGTACTGGTTGCCGGGATGATTCGTCACTCGGTGAGCGGAGTACATGTCAGATCACATTGATTGTGACACTTGATTCCAGTTTCTGCCCTATCAGCTGTACAGTATGGTATTGGCCTACTGTGGCATTGACGGGTAACGGGGGATCAACGTTCGATTCCGGAGAGGGAGCCTGAGAGACGGCTACCACATCCAAGGAAGGCAGCAGGCGCGCAAATTACCCCATCCTAATACAGGGAGGTAGTGACAAGAAATGCCAACGGGCTAGGATTTTTCCTAGTCTGATTGGAATGAGAGGCGGGTAGATAGTGTCCCGAAAGCAACTGGAGGGCAAGTCTGGTGCCAGCAGCCGCGGTAATTCCAGCTCCAGTGGCGTATTTTAAAATTGCTGCAGTTAAAACGCTCGTAGACGAGAAGGGTTGGTTTGCAAATCTTACATTAGTTTGAGGAGCAGTTGAGTTTAGAAAGGTTTGTCCTGCTATTCTCAGGCCATCCCAGAATGGTTTTATGGGTAACCATGAAATCATTCACATTACCTTGAGGAAATCACAGCGCTCCACGCCGTCTTTTCTTTTGACTATCTACACTAGCATGGTATGGTAGGCTAGACCTTGTCCAGTTTCCCGGTTCGGACTTGGTGATGATTGATAGGTATTGTTGGGGGTGTTTGTATTGCTGGGGGACAGGTGAAATTGAATGATCCCAGTTGGACAATCTACTGCCAAAGCATTCACCAAGGAGATATCTTTTGATCAAGAACGAAAGTTGGAGGATCCAAGACGATTAGATACCGTCGTAGTTTCAGCTATAAACGATGTCAACCCAGGGTCTGGAGCGTGGAGGGGGTGTAAAACAAGGTTTTTCCGCGTTTTACATTCCTCACCACAACCAGGAACTGTGAGAGAAATTAGAGTGTTTGGACTCCGGGGAGAGTATGGTCGCAAGACTGAAATTTAAAGTAAATGAGGGGATCGTACCACCAGGAGTGGAATGTGCGGTTCAATTTGACCCAACCCGCGAAAACTTACCAGGTCCGGATATAGTGAGGATAGACAGATTTCAGCTCTTTCTTGATTCTATGGGTGGTGGTGCATGGCCGTTGGCAGTTCGTGGATTTGTGGTTTGTCTGGTTTATTCCGATAACGAACGAGACCTTGATTGTTGAGTAGGGGATCACGTATGGCGCAAGCTACATGTGTTGTGGAAGTCTTCTGATTTTTACCCCTTCTCTGCAAGACAATCGGTGTTGAAGCCGAGGGAAGCGCAAGGCAATAACAGGTCCGTGATGCCCTTAGATGTTCTGGGCCACACGCGCGTTACACTGAGTTGTTCAACGAGGGATATGTGGGTTTATGTGGTTCTCCATATAAATTCACCCTAGGTGGAGACGCCTGGGTACTCATGAAAGCAACTCGTGCTGGGGATCGATCGTTGGAATTGTCGGTCGTGAACGAGGAATTCCTAGTAAACGCACTTAATCAGAGTGCAGTGATTACGTCCCTGTGATTTGTACACACCGCCCGTCGCTGTTACCGATGGAATTGTGTAGTGAGAGTGAGAGAGCTATGTTCAATCTTCGGAGCGAACGTGGTGAACTTGTTCAAGCTGGATAATTTAGAGGAAGCAAAAGTCGTAACAAGGTTTCCGTAGGTGAACCTGCGGAAGGATTATTCAAACAACGTTTTATACATTTCGGTGTATAAAGCAAACCAAATATCATTGTAGAAGCATAATGGATTTGTTGAGTCTAGTACGATTTTGATTGGTATTCCAAAGTGTACTACCGTACATGCCAATCTGTCATACTGGCGAAGTGTAAGTCTGTTTTTGTAGGATTTTCTAGTGCGGTAATTCGCTATAGAATTCTACATTGTAAGTCTGTTTTCCTGCACTTCCAACGCGTTGCCTATAACACTAAATAGGTAATCCAAATATCACCTTAACAACGTAATATAACAATAAAAAAAATAATAAAAACCTTATACCTTTTTACGAAGGATATCTTGGTTCCCAAGTCGATGAAGAACGCTGCGAACTGCGAAACGTAATGCGAATCGCGTAGCTTTGTGAGTCATTGAATTTTTGAACGCATATGGCACTGGTAGTTGACTATCAGTACTTGTTTGAGAGTCTTGTTTTTCTAGCTATAATGGTAACATTATTAGTCTGTTTGTTCATTTTAGGTAGTATATTGGTTAGTTTACTAGTCAATATGCCCTGAATTGGATTAAAATGAAGAGCATCCGTCATGTTCTTAGGAGCAGATAGGTCGAGGTTTATCCTCATACGGTTAAGAATTTTTAATTCCTTGTATGAGTCTATGCTTCGGTCTAGCTGTTCTAAACATTTTACAACCTCTCTTACAAGGGATTACCCGCTGAACTTAAGCATATCACTAAGCGGAGGAAAAGAAACTAACAAGGATTTCCCCAGTAACTGCGAGTGAAGAGGAAAGAGTCCAAGGTGGAAAGATAGTTCGCTATCGTTGTGCCTCGACCGGTTAACTGGTGAACGGAATATCAAGTCTGTTGGAACACAGCACCAAAGAGGGTGAGAGTCCCGTTAGTATATTCTTCATTCATCTCTACGTTGCCGGCTCAAAGAGTCGTGTTGCTTGGGAGTGCAGCACAAATGGGTGGTACGTGCCATCCAAGACTAAATACCGTTGGGAGACCGATAGCATAAAAGTACCGTGAGGGAAAGATGCAAAGCACTCGGAAACGAGGGTGAAAAGAGATTGAAATCGTGGAAAGTGAAGCATAGGGCTGTAATATGGTATACCGACTGTTTCAGTTTGTGTTCCTACCGATGTCGTTGGTTACTGTGAGAGAAGTCTGTCTTGCGAGTAGGTGCCTAGATTACTGGCCTGCCTGTGTGATTGATGATTGTCTTGGTTTTCAACGTTAAAGTTGTTCTGAATACGTGTATTCTGGGCAACGATCGGTACATTATTGCTCTATGACCCGTCTTGAAACACGGACCAAGGAGTCTAGCGTACATGCAAGTATGAGACTGTAAAGGTTTCCTGCGAAGTGAAAGCGAGTTTTGTTCTTGGAACACGACTGGTGGGAAGGAGTAATCCTGCACCATCCACCGGGGGGGTATGATCATGCTTGCATGATTCCCTACCGAGTGTTAGCATATCCGCTGGGACCCGAAAAATGGTGATCTATACCGGAGCAGGGTGAAGCCAGGGGAAACTCTGGAGTAGGCTCGTATCGATACTGACGAGCAAGTCGTGCGTTGGACTTGGGTATAGGG
>CAZKEO010000170.1:0-5199 GCA_964551785.1 uncultured Eubacteriales bacterium
GGTCCGCTGCGGCTCCACGGGCGGGCCCAACCGTCCTACGCCGTCCCGCCGCTCGAGCACCAGCCCTTCGACGCGGCGCGCGAGGCGCGCCTGCTCGACCGCGCCAGGAAGCACGATTCGAACCCAATCCGGCAGTTCGGACTCGCCTGGACGGCTCGCCGCGGCAACCACCTCGGGACCTCCGAGCGCGCCTACCGACGCGTGCTGCAACTGTGGCCGGAAAACGACCGCGCCTGGAACAACCTCGGCAATCTGCTTCTTAAAGACTGGAATTACACTACCGCGACTACCTAGGACATTCCCAAAACGGACCGCCACAAATCTGGTCTTGCTCGTCTTGTCCATCCTTTGGATAATCATTTCCGCCACCCGTTTGGTTGCTCCCATTACACTGGAGGGATTTACAGCCTTATCGGTAGAAATCATTACAAACACCTTGGTTCCCGCTTTTTCTGCTGCTTCGGCGACATTCCTGGTCCCTAGAATATTATTCTTGACAGCTTCTTCCGGGTTTTTCTCCATTAAGGGGACATGCTTATGGGCAGCCGTATGAAAAACCACATCTGGCTTGTAGTGGCCAAGAATACTCTCCATCTTCACTCGATCCTGGATATCTGCAATTTCTGTTTCGATCTGCAGGTTAGGGTATTTCCGGCGTAATTCTAATTCAATATCATAGATACTATTTTCGCCATGGCCTAGCAGGACAATTGTATTCGGTGTGAAGTGACAGGTTTGGCGACATAGCTCAGAGCCAATTGAGCCCCCTGCTCCGGTCACTAAGACAGTGTGACCGTTTAAGTAACCAGAGATCTCCTCCAAATCTACCTGCACTGCTTCTCTACCTAAGAGATCCTCTACTTGGACTTCCCGAATTTGATTAATACTGACTTGACCGTTAATTAGTTCATATACTCCCGGTAGAATTTTTAATTGTGCCTTAGTCTCTTTACAAATATGGACCGCTTCCCTGATTACACCCTTCGGGGCAGAAGGAATGGCAATAATGATTTCATCTACAAAGTTTTCTTCTACTATTCTAGGTATCTGCTGGAGTGTCCCTAGTACTGGCATCCCGAGTAAGTGGAGGGTCTGTTTCCTGGGATCATCATCGACAAAACCCACCGGGCGCACCTGTAGACCATTTGATCGTTTTAATTCTCTGGCTACAATTGCCCCAGCATCACCCGCACCCACAATTAACGCCCTTTTGATGCCTATTCTAGAGTCGCTTTTGATGTAGTTATCACGGTAGATTCTCCAGGCAAACCTGGAGCTACCGATAAGTACAATGATGAAAACCCAGGTCAAAATAATGACACTACGGGGGAAACCAGCTCCTACTGGTAAAAAGTAAAATAACACTACTACTGCTGTGGTACTAAAAGAAGCACATTTAATGATTGCCAGCAATTCTCCAATGCTCGCATAGCTCCAGATTTTATGATAGGTTTTGTACTTATTCAGGATGGCCAAATTCACGATAATCGAGAAGAGCATGAATACCACAAAAGGCCCCCAATAGATCCTAGGGATCATGCCGTCAAAGCGCAACAGCATGGCCAGCAAACCAGCCATGATTATCAAGGCACTGTCGATCAGCATCAGGTAGGTAATCCTTCTTTGTACTGGCATTCCGCTTCACCCCGCTTCCCGTTAAATTCACCTCAAGCTTACCTATAGTAGGAGTAACCGTAATAATAACCCCCATCGGATTTCTGCACTGCATTTAGCACAGTTCCGATTATGCGGGCATTGGCCTTTTCTATTCGCTCTTTAGCCTGTTTGACTGCATCAACTTTTGTCCTGCCTGATTTAACTACCAGAACCACTCCATCTACCATCCCCGACAAAATTTGGGCGTCAGCTACCATCAATATCGGGGGTGAATCTACTAAGACTACATCTGCTAGTTCGATTAACTGCTGTAAGAGCTGCTTGGTCTGCTGAGAGCCCAGTAATTCAGCAGGGTGACTCGGTATTGGGCCACTGGGGATAACCCGGAGATTGGGTACACTGGTTTCCTGCAATACCTGCATGACATCCAGCCCATCTACCAAAACATTGCTTAAGCCTATTTGGTTTGCTAAGCCAAATATATGGTGTTGCTCTGACCGACGGAGGTCACAGTCCACGATAATGACTTTTACTCCTGATTGGGCCAAAACAGTACCCAAGTTGGCCACGGTGGAGGATTTTCCTTCGGAAGGCCCTGGGCTGGTTATTAAAATAGTTCTGGTTTGCTTGTCCATTTCCATGATGTTTAAGTTGGTCCGGATAATCCGGAAAGCCTCTGCCACCGGCGACTTGGGATTTATATCAGAAATAACTGTGCTGTTCACTATGGACTACCTCCTTGTGGCCTTTGACTTAATTGGTTTGTGATATGGGATTTGACCCAAGACTGTGAGACCTACTATTTCTTC
This sequence comes from uncultured Eubacteriales bacterium, assembly GCA_964551785.1. GTDB lineage: Bacteria > Bacillota > Carboxydocellales > JAJZTU01 > CAZKEO01. The sequence continues at coordinate 2,427 of CAZKEO010000170.1, forward strand.
AAGTTCCTTAGTTGATTTAATGGTGTTATCTAGGTAGTTCAGGAAAAAGGCTAAACTAACTGAACCCATTAGCCCCAAAGCGGCGGATGCCGCCATATTCTTAGTCTTATCTGGCTTAACGGGAACTCTCGGAATGTTGGCATGGGAAACAACTGAAATATTGTTTGTCCCCAACTTCATCAGGGTGCCAACTTTACTTTCATCTAACTTTTGCTGTAACAGGACATTAGTTTCTTCCAGTCTGACGGCATCCTTTTGGGCCTGCTCGATGGTGCTTTTCTTTTGGCCTAGTTCAGTTTGCAAAGCATTTAATTCTGTCGTCAACTGGGCCAGCATGGGCTGGAGATGACTGATTTCTACTTGTTTTTCCACGAGAGCAACTGTTTTACTGTTCATCAAGGTTTCCAAATCAGTATAAGCAGGATTGACTAACTCGCCGAACACCATTGTGCTTGTAGTCACAGGGCCAGTAGAGGTATATGTTTTGGTTTCGTAGACATCATCTTTAGTCGTCACTGACTCAGTAGTTTCACCCGGTCTGGTTGTCTCGGTAGTATCCTTGGTCTTGAGTATTTGGGTAGTTAGCGCTAGCTTTTGCTCAGCTTGCAGCTTAGCGGCTAGACTTTGTTGAAATTCCATATTGGCCTGCAGGAGCTGGGATTGATATTTAGCCAGGTCCGCGGTTTTAGCACTGACAATCTGTTCTAATATTGCTATCCCTCTGGGATCAGCCTTGGCACTATTTAACTTACCTTGGGTCTGTTGCAGTTCCTGACGGGTTTTTTCGGCCTGTTTTTTAATGAAATCTACCGATCTAGTCAACTGTAGTTCATTATTTTCGGTGATGAAGTCCAAAAATTCATCAGCTGTGGTATTAGCCATTTTGGCAGCCAAATAGGGGTCAGTACCTAGTATTCTTAATTCAATTAAATTAGTATCTTTCACTGAGTTTACCGAGATGGAGTTAGCTAGACTGGCTACTGTGTAGCCTTTTTTATCGAGCTCTAGCTTTTTCAGGACTCGTTCCAGAAATGCTTCATTTTTTAGTTGCACCATGTAAGAATTAATTGACATCTCCGGTAATTGGGACATGGAATCTATCATACCCTCCATGCCCGTGTTGTTTTTACTGGCGGAGGGCTTGCTGGCAGTTTCTTGCGCGACTGAAAATACGGTCTTTGTTTCATAGAGTGGTGTCAACACGTAAAAACTCAAATACCAACCTGTTATCAGCGCAACTAAGGTAAGACTAAATATCAGCAGCCATCTTCTGCGTAAGATTAGTAGTATTTGCCGCAAGTCGAAAATCTCATCATTGTTCTTTAAGTGTTCCATGCGTTATCCCCTTATTAGCTAGTATTGGTCTAATAAAACAGCTGCTTGGTTAACTGCCAAGTTTAACTGAGGTGTGATCTTTAGGAAGGACTGATCTAAATCGTAACTTCTGCTGTTACGCTGAACTTGATTACGTAATTTCACCAGTTTCGCTGGAATAGCCACTACATTAGCCAGGAAAAGCTTTGCTTGTGCTGGCTGAGCTTTTAGCCGATAATAATTAGCTCCTGTAATTCCTACATCAGCTAGGATTTCGTAGGTTTTAATGTCCAGTGGGTTATCCTGCACCAACTGGTTGGCCAACTTATTAGCCTCATTGAACCTTTCCGCTAATACATAGATGGTAATTAAATTCCCTTTTAGTGTTAAGTTGGCAGGTTCCTTTTGGACAGCTTGTTCAGCTAAGGCAATACCCTGCTTGAGCTTCGCTTGATCTTTATTTTTGATCCAGTAGACCATGCTTATTTTAGCTAAATCTGCCTGGTAGTTGGCGTTGTTATGATCTCTTAGGCTGGCAGCCTGTAGTTTTCCCTCTGCTATACTTAGGTTCCCTGCGCTCATGGCCTGTGCACCTTCAGCACCTAGCTGTCCAGCCATATCCAAGCGGTAGGCTGGTAGAAAGATAGCTACAGCGAAGGCCAAGCCCAGCAGGGTTACTGCCCAGCGGCTAACACCCTCTATCCGGGTAGTAGGCTGTGCTTTTTTGCTTAACCAGCGGGCATTTCTCAGCAAGGCTGCTAAGCACCACGTGAGAATGAATAAGGTTGGAATAGATAAGTCAAAATCAATCATACTATGTGTGGCAATCGCGAGCAGACTTAGCACTACACCCCAAATCAATGGCCAATGTTGTTCTCTGCGTCTTCGTTTGTAGAGACGATACGCCGTGTAGCAGAGGGCGATCCAGACCCCCAAATAGCTGATCAAACCAAGCATCCCAGTTTCGACCATTACTTGTAGATAGCCATTGTGCACTTCTAAAGTTAAATAAGGGAGTGAGCGGTAACGGGTATATAGTATTTCCCAGCCACCTGCCCCAGTTCCTAACCAAGGATAATCCCGGATTATCTTCAGAGCATCTTCATAAAACACAAATCTACCTGTAAAGCTGGTGTCTGTAGCCGAAACTGAGGCTAATTGGGTGGTAACTTCAGCAGGTACAATAGTAGCCCAGCCAGTTGGTAAAGACTTAACTTGATATGCCGCGTAAATCCCCAACACTACTAACAGGTACGCAATCCCCAAGCCCTGCCAAAACTTACGTACAGCAGGTGCCAGGGGTTTGTGCTTGATAAATGAGTTAGCGCGCTGAATGGCTACCCAGCCCAGCAATGTGACTAAGGCAGCAACTAATAACAGACTTAAGGCCTGATTGGTTAGTCCTAACTCAAGCTGACTGAAAAAGCGTTGACTAATAAAAATAGAAGCAGTTAGGTTG
>CAZKEO010000171.1:0-1091 GCA_964551785.1 uncultured Eubacteriales bacterium
CTATGCCAATTCGCATACCGGTAAAAATATATGGTAGCGAGGAAGGCAGGATAACTCTAGTTAAGGTAGTAAATCGATCTTTCCCCAGGATTTCAGCTACTTCCAAGTACTTTTTATCAGTATTTCTGATGCCATGCACCACATTGAGTAACATTGCCCAAAAACAACCAATTGCTATCAGTATTACTTTGGAAGCTTCGTCAATACCCATCCAGAGAATCATGACAGGCACCCAGGCCATGATCGGGATTGGCCTTAAGAGACCGATTAACAGGCTAAGAGCCCTTTCAACCTGCTTAAACAAACCAATAAAGATCCCCAAAATAAGTCCTAACGAAGCTCCCAGGACGAAACCCTCCGCAACCCGGAGAATACTTACTCCTAAATGGAGGAAGATTTCCCCGGTTCGCATCAACTCCAGCAAGGTGCTGATGATAACAGAAGGGGCCGGAAGTACCGTAGGTCGGATATAACCAATCCTACTGAGTGCTTCCCAGCTTAATAGCAAGATTACAGGTATCCACAGGATCGCAAATAGGTTTTTTAGGTTTACACTGACTTTTTCACTCGCTTTACCCATGGGTTTTCCTCCGTTTTACTGAATGCCCGCTGCTTTGAGATAAGTAGTATCGATTAGCTCGTTAACATCCACATCTTTCCTAATGATCTTACTTTCCCGCAAGAATACCGCGGAATCCCCTATTGATTTGATAATCTCATCATTGATACCAGGATTACTGTATCCTGATTTAGCTAACACCTTCTTAAAGATTTCCGGCTTTAATTTGGCCGCCTTGGCAATTGTTTCGATAGCTTGGTCAGGATTTTCACTGATAAATTTTTCGGCCTTATCGTAAACCTTGAGGATTCTTGTCACTGTCTCGGGGTACTCTTTGGCAAAATCCTCTGAAGCAATCCAAACCCCGACATTTAACTTAATACCGGTACCATCGGCAATCTGTTGGCCGATTTTTTCAACCTCAATGGTAGAAATCCAGGGCTCCCATAGTACGGTGGCATCAATATTCCCTGCAGCCAGGGCATTTTTGATGTCCGGCGGATTTAAGTTCACCAGGTTAATGTCCTTATGA
>CAZKEO010000171.1:1101-5195 GCA_964551785.1 uncultured Eubacteriales bacterium
TTAAACCATTATTTTTCAGATACAGGTAGAGCAGTCGCTGTGACGCAGACCCAACCATAATACCTACCTTTTTACCCTTTAAATCTTTGGGCGACTTAATAGTAGACCCGATCGGCACAACCAAGCCAGAAGACTTATAACCGGTTGAACCAGCACCAATGATTTTAATCTTAATTCCGTTGGCCCTAGCCTGAATCGGTGGTTGGTCACCCATTTCGCCACCAATGTCCAGCCTGCTGCCAGCAAAAGCCTCGATTAACGGGGGGCCGGAAAGAAATTTTTCATACTCCACAGTAATCCCGTCTTGCGCAAACTATTCTTCAAACCATTTGTTTTCTTTGGCTAACAAGGTTAACGTACTGCTAGGCTGATAGCCAATCCGGATTTTGGTTGGCTTCTTTGTGGTAGCCTTTTGTTCAGTTGCATTTTGGTTGCTTGCTGTTTCGGTTTTGCTTTTACCGCAGCCTGCAAGTATGCTAACTGTCAAAAGGCTGATTAAAATAATACTTAATACTTTTTTCATATGCTTATCCTCCTCTTACAATCTGTTTAATAGAACTTGAATAAATACTTTCCTTGTTAAGCTCTTACAATTGATCAGTTATTTAGTTCACCCCCTCCAGAAGTCAATGCCCTTATATTTGAATAATGAAAAAAGGAGACAACCATCAGGTCTATAGCCCTGATTATTGCCTCCAGTCTTACTAGACAGCACTTTATCTAATTAAAGTGAGTAGAATAAAAAATGCTAAGGTGATTTTCCTAAATATACTTAGGATTATCGCCTTAGCCTCCTGTTTCCAGGTTAACTAATTCTCATTAACTACTTTAAGCGCATTTTTTCATTTTTGTCGATTTGCACCACTCGCCCATTTTGAATTACTAGGGTGACAGACCCATAGCTGACCGTCTTAATCAGTTCAAGCAGTCTCTGCAATTCTTCCGGCAAAAACGGTGCCTTGCTATTTACTGGCACGGCCTTAACTTTTTGATCCATACCTTCACCTCCACGCTGATATAATACTGGTTAAAATAAACCGACCCCTTAAAACAGTTGGGGTCGGTCTCTAGTTTAGCTAGTCGACTTTGCATTTCCTAGTATTTTGATGTGTTTTATGTGTATTTTACCTTGCTAGTTTTCCTTTGTCAATATGCAATTTAATTTTTTACTTCATTTTAGCAAAGACTGACTTTATTTTAGTTAATTAAACCAAGCACATAGGTGCTTATTTGCGAACCTTGGACTCCTTGGGACAAGGTACCCAAAAATCCCTTATCATTCAAAGTGCCTAAGGACAACACTGGTGCGACCACAATAATCAGCACAGCCACACCTAAGCAGTTTTTAGCAATCCCAAACACTAGGCCTGCCCCATGATCAAGGATGGCAGCAGGTGAGAAGTTAATGGCTTTAGCTAGTAATTTTACAATGATAGAAGTACTGACTTCAAAGATAAATACCAAACTCAAAAAGGCTATAACCTTCAAAACCACCCCAGCAATTAAATAATAGAGGGCATCTCCCACCGTACTAACTTCCGCCTGTTTACTAATAGCCGCTAGTTGTTGAACCAATTCTTTCATTTGTTGTTGGTACATAGCTGGTACACCCATCGTGCTTAAGGCAGCTTGTACTTTTACCAAAGATAACTCTTGGATGGGTACCTGCATTAATTTTTCGGGGAGCTTGATTGCTGGGTAAATAATCTTCAAAATAACCCTATCAAAACCTAGCGTTTGCAAAAATTCTGCAAAGGGCTTATAAAAAACAAATGCTCCTACAAAGCCCAGGATATAGCTAGCCAATTTAGAAAAGGCCAGGATAAACCCTTTATAATACCCGCTGAGCGCTCCCAATAATATAAAAATTACAATTAAAATATCTAACCAATTCATACTACCACCTTGCCCCCTTAATTTAACTTATTACCTCTCCAAAGCAAATATTCACCCGCTAAAAATGTTTCCGTTTATATTTCGCTTCCGAGGTATTTTTACCTGCTTATCGGGACAAAGCATGACTATTGTCGACTATTCTCGACAATTTACTCTTAAGCTTGCAATCACTTCTCGGTCGGTTGGAAAGGCTAGCTCGGGGATATTGTTCAAATCAAAATATTCCACCCGGTCTAAATCATCTCCTGCCCGTAGATTACCTCCGGTCACCGTGAGCAAATACCAAATTCCAACCGTATGCGAAAGCGGATTATGAAAGTTAGATTTAGCCGCATAGATACTCGCTATCTCTACCTCTAAGCCAGTTTCTTCCGTAAACTCGCGCCGCAATGCTTGCTCAACATCTTCCTCCCACTCCACATAACCGCAAGGAATACACCATAAACCACTCGTGCTGATCGTTGCATCGGTACGTCTCCCCAGCAAGATTTTATTATCCTGCCTTACAATGCCCGCTACTCCCACTATGGGATTTTCGTAAAAGATGTATTTGCAGGCCTGACACTGTAGTCTTTGCCGGGTGTCAATTAGTACATAGAGTAGCTCCTGCCCGCATTTTGGACAATACTTAAATCTTTTTTCCACGCTAAGTCACCTCCCATGTATAAATGCCCAGATATTTACATAAGCTATGGTAATATGTCCCACTCTGCTCATTTACTGTACGTTGCTTGCGCTAGTAAGTAATTGTTTTCTGGGAGGTTTCAATGACTGTTTTTCGTTCCACCAATCTAACAAATGCTAGTGAGCTTCCTGCTCCAAAGACCGATTATCGAGTACATATCGACGATACTTTTGCTCCCGAAAAATTCAGCCGTTTGCTCAGTGGCACAATTACCGAAGCCCTAGCGGAGTACAAACAGCGTGATATTGTGATCATGTGTATTGGTACTGACCGCTCAACAGGAGACTGTCTAGGGCCTTTGGTCGGTAGCAAGCTTTCTGAAAACCCACTAAATCGGTTTCCTGTCTTTGGAACTCTCGATGATCCAGTTCATGCTAGTAACCTAGTCGACAAATTAGCGCTGCTCAACCAACAATTCAGCAATCCCTTGGTCTTAGCCGTCGATGCTTGTTTGGGACGAACTGATAGTATTGGTTATGTCAGTGTGTGCAAGGGTGCTTTGCAACCAGGTGCTGGGGTCAAGAAAACACTCCCTGAGGTAGGGCAGTTAACCATTACAGGCATTGTAAATATTGGCGGTTTTATGGAGTATTTTGTGTTGCAAAATACTCGCTTAAGTATCGTTATGAAAATGGCCAATATTATCTCAAAGGGCCTCATTTTAGCAGCCCATAATTTGCAAATAAAAAAATTCTAACACTCAACAGATAAACCCGGAAAGCAGTCAGCTGACTTCCGGGTTTATTAATTCTTAACAAGAGTATTGTTTTAAGAGCGCCAGCACTTCCTGATCTTGGACTTCATTAAACTGCTGATAAAACTGTCCTACGGCATAGAAATCTTCTGCTGCTATTAAACATACTACGTCATCCACTTTTGTTCTAAAATCTTCTGCCACCTCTATCGGGGCTACCGGAATCGCTAAAATTAACTTCTGGGGCCTTTGACGTTTGATATATTCAATAGTGGCAGAAATAGTAAATCCTGTTGCAATGCCGTCATCAACTAAAATAATGGTTCGCCCTTCCCAAGAACAAGGCTCTTGACCCTGACGGTAGAGTTCTAATCTTCTCCTCAGTTCTTCCTTGGCTGCCGCTATTTCCGGTTTAAGGTGTCTTTGCTCAACGTTGTAGGCTTTCATAAAACGCTGGTTAAGCATTACTTCACCATCAGGAGTCACGGCACCAATTGCTACTTCCGGATTAAAAGGAGAGCCGATTTTCCTGGAAATCACTACCTCAAGGGGAACACCCAGGGTTTTGGCAATTTCAGCACCCACAACAACACCACCGCGCGGGACCACAACTACACTCAGATTTTCTCCACGCAATTCTATAAATCTTTCAGCCAGTTTCTCTCCAGCATCTTTTCTGTTGTTGAACATTTTCTGTTCCTCACTTCCTACCGTTAGTTTATGAGGATTTGCTAAATTTATTAGGTATGATTATTATCTAGGGGACCGGAGTTGCAGCGCATCATTAATTGCTTTTACTTCTTCCTCGCTAAGTGGATG
>CAZKEO010000172.1:0-5184 GCA_964551785.1 uncultured Eubacteriales bacterium
CTCCGGACCTACTGGGGCAGCTAGGGACCTAAATTCCTGCGAACGGTCTTCTCCCAGGAGGCCGATGGCATCAGCCCGACACTGCTGACAGTGCCGCATTTGTGGGAGGTCAATCGCACAAAGATCACGCACTTGATTTAACTCTTTCGTGCTGGTCTGGGGGTACTTTTCAAAGACACTACCAGGGGCAGGGATTAAGGGCATGATATTGGTGATAAAAACTCCTAATTGCTTAGCCTTTTGCACAACCGCCGGGATGTGGCTCTCATTAATTCCCTTAATCATCACGATATTGACCTTAACCATTACTCCTCTAGTAGTGAGGTACTCAATACCTGCCAGTTGATTTTCCAAGAGCACCTTGGCGCCCTCGGTTCCGGTATATTTTTTACCCTGAAACATCACATGTCGGTAGATTTTCGCCCCGATTTCGGGATCTAGACAGTTTAAGGTGACAGTGACATGCTTGATGTCGAGGTCGATGATTTCTTGAGCATAGCTGGGGAGCAACAAACCATTAGTAGATAAGCAAAAAATCACGTCAGGGTCCTTTTCCTTGATTAGTTCAATACTCTTTTTGGTGTTAGTCCAGTTAGCCAAAGCATCCCCTGGTCCGGCAATACCTACTACACTTAGGGCAGGTATCTTTTCCTTTACTAACGAAAATTTGTGCAGGGCTGCTCCCGGTTGTAGGACCTCACTAGTAACCCCAGGCCTACTTTCGTTCACACAATCAAATTTACGGTTGCAATAATTACAACTAATATTACATTTCGGGGCTACTGGTAGATGCATTCTAGCATATTGATGGTGCGCCCCAAAGGAATAACACGGGTGCCGGTTAGTCTTCTCCAGCGTTTCTAGCGATAGTTTAGTTTGGGCTGGATTAGCACAGCTCTTATTTTGGGTTTGGTTACAAGCTCCGCCACAAGTCATCTTTATCACCCCTACTTTCTAGCTTAAATTATTTTCTTGGTATCATCCTGATAAAATTGTTGGTAGATATTTTCACGGTAATTTTCGAGTTTATGTTCTAGCAGCGTATTCGTAATCCGGTCCAGAAATAAGCTAGTACCGGTATAACCTACTGATAGAATCCGCTGTCCACCGACCCGGTCGTGAATTGGGAACCCAGTTCTAATTAGCGGAATCCCCTCTTTTTCAGTGAGATATCTGCCATCAGAATGGCCAATCGCGATATTGGCCTGCTCTGCCTTACTAGCCTCGCGAATCTGGCTAAAGTCAGCGGCATTAAAGAATCTGGCCTCTATTGGGCTCTGTTCTAAAGCTGGTTTTAATAATTGAGCAAGTTTATTACTCTTACTCCCTGTGGCAATTACAACTGGGTAAATGCCATTTTCTAAACAGGTCTGCACCTGGGCATAGACCAATTCCGGCTCACCAAATATCACACTGCGACCTTGGAAATTATATTTATGGGAGTCAATCATAGAATCCAATAAGCGGCCTCTTTCCAGCACTAGACTCTCCGGTCTGGTCCGACCACTGATATTTTCTAAAGTTTCAATAAATAAATCTGTTTGGGCGATCCCTATCGGGATGGGGAGATTATAGAAAGGAACACCAAACTCTTTTTCTAGATATTGACCGGGCGAAAGGTGTTCCTCAGCGGTTAGGCCGAACTGAATGGTAGCCACCGCCCCCGGCATTTTCCGAATATCCTCCAACTTAGTCCCCCCGACCGGAACCTTTTGGTAAGGCTGGCTAAAAGGACGATCCAAAGTCTCCGAGAAGTCGGGCAGGAGGGTATAATCAATTTGCATAAGTTCTAGAATTCGCTTAATTTCCCGAATATCGGCTGGACTTAGATGTGGAATGATAATATTAAACTTAGAGTGCAAGATGGTCTCTTGGGCTAACCCTGCCACTAATTGCTTAACTGTTAGCCAGTAGCCTTCAGAATGACTGCCGCCATAACCAGGAGTAGCTACTGAGATAATTGGCAGCTTTTTTACTGCTCTTTCCCGACGGTATTCAGTAGTAATTCGCTCCACATCTTCTCCAATGGTTTCTGCCAAACAAGTTGTTAACACACCAATTAATTGGGGATTGTAAACTTTAATCAGATTATCTAGACCTTGTTTGAGATTGTTGGCTCCCCCGTAAATAGTCCCTTTCTCATTGAGAGAAGAGGAGCCTACATCAATTGGTTCATTAAAGTGCTCCGCAATATGGCGGCGCATATAAGTAGCGCAACCCTGAGAACCGTGGAGCAAAACCATTGCTTGTTCGATACCCTTGAAGGCCAGAATTCCCCCCATTGGCATACACATATGACAGGGATTTTCATTAACAGCTAGGCAGTTTTTCTTCTCCATTGCTTAGCACCTCCTCGGTTCAATGTAGTTCCAGACTGGAGAGCAGACGGTAGCATAGACTTCTTGGGCAAAATTCACCGCTCCCGCAAAACCACTTAAGGGATGTTTGCGGTCATGATTGTGGTCGATAAAAGCTATTCCTAACTTATAGGCTAGGGGTCTTTCCTTCACACCACCTACTAAAAGGTGGGCACCTTGTTCAACCATAAACTTTTCCAATTCGGAAGGGTTGGCATCATCTAAGATGACTGTCCCTTCCTCTACTAACTCGTTAATAGTGTCATACTCATCTTTTCTACCAGTCTGGGTACCAATCATCACTACTTCGATGCCGATTTCCCGGAATTGTTTGATCAGAGAAATTGCTTTGAAGCCACCGCCTACATAAACTGCTGCTTTCTTCCCTGCTAACTTAGCCCGGTAGGCCTCAATGGTCGGCCTAACTTTCTGCTCTTCCCTGGCGATCAGCACTTCTGCCTTGCGAGCGATTTCCAGATTATTAAAGAAGCCAGCAATTTTTCGCAACGATTCTGCCGTATCCTGGAGCCCTAAAAAGGACACCTGCATGCTGGGAATCTGGTAGAGCTCTTGGAACTTAGTAGCCAGATAAAGCATCGAACCAGCACACTGGACTATATTTAATGAGGCCAGTGGTGCCTTTTTGAGGTCTTGATAAGTGGAATCCCCGGTGAAGGTCACATTAACCTCTACCCCCATTGCTTGCAAGTAGTTTCTAATGATCCAAGCCTCTCCTGCTAAGTTAAAGTCCCCTAGATAGTTCAAGACGGGCTTTATTGTTTTAGCAGGCTGGTTAGCAGTAGTTGTTGCGGAGTCTGTTAGGCTCAGTTTCGGAGCTTCAGCCTTTGGTGCTTCGCTTTGAATCAGTCGTAGCAGAGCATCACAGGCCGCCCGGTAACCGGCTGATTTATTGCCGATAAAACCACTGGACTGGACTGGAATTACCTCAATGCCGTACTTCTGTGCGGCCGCTTTACAAACTGCCTCCAAATCATCACCAATTACCCCTACAATACAGGTGGAATAGACAAAAAACAGTTTAGGCTGATATTTGGCCACTAGTTCATCAATCGCTAAGGCTAATTTTTTCTCGCCCCCAAAGATTACATCATGTTCTTGTAAATCAGTGGAAAAGCTGTTGCGATAAAGCTCTTCACCACTGCTTAAACTACCACGAATGTCCCAAGTATAGCTCGAACAGCCAATCGGACCATGAACCAGGTGAATGGCATCGGTAACCGGGTTTAAGACTACCCTGGCTCCACAGTACACACAGGCCCGCTGACTAACACACCCGGCAATGCTGTCTGTATCACATTTAAGCTGTTTCTTCTGTTTGCCTTTAGTGGCAATCGAATCCTTCCGTTCTGTAATGGCTAAATCAGCCAGTGGCACTGCGTCCATGAGCTACACATCCTTTCAGGGTAGTCCTATCCAAGCGACCTCTATTACTAATTCAATGTACCTACATTGCTAACTCTATGAAGCTACATTACCAACTCAAAGTCTTCATCCAGGGCATCCCTATCCTGGCGATCCAAGAGCGCATTACTAATCAGCTCAATAATCCGCATGGCCCCTTTGTAACCAACGATGGGCAGATAAGAATGCACACTCCGGTCGAGTACTGGGAAGCCTAAACGTACCAGCGGAATGTCCTCCGCCTTGGCGATATATTTACCATAAGTAGTGCCTAGGATTAAATCGACAGGTTCGTTCTTAATCCACTGATGGAGCTCATATAAATCCCCTTCTGCTTTGACTCTGGCCTCAACACCGGCCTCGGCTAACAGGGCTTTAACTTCTCTTTCAAAAGCCTGACCCGGTGTACCTGTCAGGACATGAACTGGAACCATGCCTAAGCTGAGGATAAATTCGGTTAAAGCTATCACGACATCAGGATCACCAAAAATCGCCACCTTTTTGCCATGGAAATGGAAGTGAGTGTCAGTCATGATATCCACCAATTGTCCCCGTTCCTCTTCGAGGGCCTCAGGTATTTCCGTGACAAAATTATCCCGTAGGGCGAGTAGCAACTCATCAGTAGCCTTGATCCCGATTGGTGTCTTTAAGGTCAGAGCCGGTACTTTGCATTTCCGTTCTAGCTGGTTAGCTGCATCAGCAGAGGCGAAAGCACCGAGCGCCAAACTGAGCTTGGAATTACCCGCATCTTTCAGCTCAGCCACAGTGGTGCCACCCTTGGGATACATCACATATTCACCAGTCATGGGAGAATCAACCACGCCAGAGGTATCAGGAAACATGATATATGCTAAATCCATCTGTCCGACCAAACGCTTGATTTCACGCATATCACCAGGGTTAACAAAACCCGGGATGAGATTAACCTGCTCTTTTTTCTGGGCAGTACTGGCTTCAGCTAAATACTGCACCATACTTTTAGTCATATTAGAAAACCCGGTGATGTGGGATCCTTGGTAACTGGGGGTATTAGTATGAATAACCAGTTTGCCCTCAGGAATCTCCGCAGAACTGAGGATGCTGGGAATATCATCACCAATAGTCTCTGACAGGCAAGTAGTATGCACTGCCATCACATCAGGATTATAGATTGAAAATACATTCTTAATGGCCGTCTTTAAGTTAGCACCACCGCCAAAGACAGATGCTCCCTCCGTAAAGGAACTAGTAGAGGCCATAATGGGATCCCGAAAATGCCTGGTTAGGTGCATTCTGTGATAAGAACAGCATCCTTGAGAACCATGGCTGTGGGGCAGACATTTATGAATACCCAGGGCAGCATACATTGCCCCAACCGGCTGACATGTTTTGGCAGGGTTGATTTTACCTGCTTTCCGTTCCGCAA
>CAZKEO010000173.1:0-5181 GCA_964551785.1 uncultured Eubacteriales bacterium
GCCTTCAAACCCCCAGTGGTGTAGCTACCAACGGGAACGGAAGCAATTGACGGTCCTGCCAAGGTTAGCATTGCCGACCCTGAGCTTTGTAGTCGCTATGTAGCCAAGCTCATCAAAAATGTCCAACTGAAACCGTCCCCGGTGTGGATGCAGCGTCGTCTGCAGGCGGCAGGGGTTAGACCAATCAATAATGTGGTTGATATTACTAATTATGTGATGTTAGAACTAGGTCAGCCTCTCCATGCTTTTGACTATCAAACCCTAACAGGTCCAGAGATTATTGTGCGTCAGGCCCGTCCAGGTGAGGTCATGACCTCCCTAGATGGCCAAACCAGAAACCTTACTCCGGAAATGCTGGTAATTGCTGATGCTAAGCGTCCAGTTGCGATCGCTGGGGTAATGGGTGGACTAGAGACCGAGGTAACGGAGCAGACCAAGCATATTCTACTCGAATCTGCTTACTTCCAGGGGATGAGCATCAGGCGTACTTCCCGGCGGTTAGGCTTACGTTCTGAGTCTTCCATGCGCTTCGAAAAGGGGATTGACCTAGGCGGTTGTTTGCGAGCAGCTGACCGGGCAGCCCAACTACTCGCTGAACTAGCAGGAGGTCAAGTAGTCAATGGGGCCATCGATCAGCAAACCGCGGAAATTAAGGAGCCGGTAATCACCCTCTCCTTTGCCCGACTGGATAAATATATGGGTGCACCAGTGCCCCGCGAGAAAGCAGCTGCCATCCTGAAAGGCCTCCAGTTTCAGGTGGAAGCAAGGGGTGAGGAATTGGTCGTGACAGTCCCGACTGCCCGTCCTGATATTACCTTGGAAGAAGACCTAATTGAAGAGGTAATCCGGATTTACGGCTATGATAAGGTACCTACCTCGCTCCCGGTGCAAGCTACCACCCAGGGTAGCAAAACCCTCAAGCAGAGTTTAGAAGACTTAATTAAAGATACGATAGTTAGTAGTGGTCTGACTGAAGTAATCAACCTCAGTTTTAGCAATCAGCAGTTGCTAGATGCTATCAAGGTCAGCCCAGAGAGTAGTTTGCGTCAAGCTGTGGTAGTGCAAAACCCCCTCAGTGAAGAGCAGGCGATCTTACGTACCACCTTGCTTCCTGGCATCTTGGAGGTGCTCAAACGCAACCTGAGTCGCCGGGTCAAGGATGCTGCCATTTTTGAAGTAGGACGTGTGTTCATACCGAAGGACCAGCCTGCTGGAAATGAAACTGACAATAAAGATAGTAATCAAGCTGTCAATAAAGCAAACAATGTCGCTACTACTGAGTTACTGCCTATCGAGCCGCTGATGTTAGTGGCTGCCGGAATGGGTAACAGCAATGTCAGTTGGGCACAAAGCAAGGTGCCTTATGACTTCTACTTCCTAAAAGGCGTGCTGGAGCTCTTGTTAGCCAAACTAGGAATTCAGGATTATCGCTTTGTCCGGGAAACTGCCAATCCCAGCTTGCACCCAGGTCGTGCTGCTGTCCTCTTAATCGGTGAGGTAGAAGCAGGGCTAATCGGTCAGGTGTACCCTGATGTAGCTGAGAATTTCGAACTTCCACATGAGACCTGTGTATTCCTAGTAAATTTAGATCAGCTGATGGCTGCTGCTGAACTCCAAAAACGCTACCAATCCCTGCCGAAATTCCCTGGGGTGGAGCGTGACTTAGCAATTGTAGTGCAGGAAGATGTTACAGTAGATCAGTTGCGGTCGGTAATTAGAGCTAATGGTGGAGAACTGCTGCAGGAGGTTACCCTCTTTGACGTTTTCCGCGGCAAGCAGATTGCCGAGGGTTACAAGAGTATTGCTTTATCCCTACGTTATCAAGCTCTGGATCGGACGCTGGTGGATGAGGAAGTCAATGCTGTACAGGAGCAGATTGCGCAAGCCTTGGCACAGGAGACCGGTGCGGCCCTGCGGTAACTAGCAGATAAAAATTGAGCTTAAAAGTTTAAGCGGTATCTTAAATTCAGTGCTCTTATCAGATTTTATCAGGAAGTGGTTTCGTATTTTGCGAAGCCACTTCCTTTTGTTCTTGCATAAAATTAACCCAAAGGAGAGAAAATATTCCATATGACTTAGGAGGATAAAGACCGTACTGAGGTAGCCTTTCTTTATATTGAAGATCTGGCAGATCCCAACATTGTTACTGAAATTAAACAAAGAGTAGCTGAGATTAAGATTGATGGAAATATTACCTCGGGTTATATAGAACAGTTTATTGAAGATAACCACTTAAGTGTGTTCCACAAATGCAGGTAACCGAACGACCAGATAAAGTTGCCGCCAATTTACTGGAGGGTAGAGTAGCAGTACTTGTTAATGGCACCTCTTTTGTCTTAATCCTTCCCAGTCTGTTTGTGCAATTCCTGCAGGCTTCTGAGGATTATAATGAACGAATCTATATCAGCGGTTTGCTCAGGTGTCTTCGTTATCTGGCCTTTTTTTTTGGCAATATCTCTACCAGCATTGTATGTTGCCCTGCTGAGTTTTCATCAGGAACTAATCCCCTTTGAGTTGATTGTTTCCTTGGCGGAAAACCGTAAGAAAGTACCTCTCCCGGTGGCAGTTGAGGCCTTCCTCTTAGAACTATTAATTCAAATAACTATTGAAACAGGTTTGCGTCTTCCGGCTAATTTAGGCCTAACGGTAGGTGTGGTTGGGGGTATCATTCTTGGCCAAGCTGCCATATCTGCTAATTTAGCCAGTCCAGCTGTTATTATCATTGTTTCGGCTACCACCATGTGTACCTTTGCATTACCGACGAACAGCATGGCTCAGGTTACCAGAATTCTCCGGTTGCCCCTGCTGATATTGGCGTCCATGTTTGGTATTTTTGGTTTTTCTTTAGGCTGGCTAATTATTTTAGCACATCTGGCATCCTTAGAGAGTGTTGGTGTTCCCTATTTTGCTCCTTTTGCCCCTACTCGTTTTGCAGATTTGAAAGATGCTTTCTTCCGGACGTCTCTTTTCAAAATGAATCAACGGCCAGTTTCTATTCCTGTCCAGGACAGACAGCGACAGGCCAATACAGGGAGAAGGGATAAAAATAATGAAAAGGGGCTAAGGTACTTGGGCGGCTTAATGAACTACTATTTTATGTCCTCTTGGCAATATGCTGCTCATTTTACCGTCCCTAGAGTTGGCCGACTACACCAACCTGCTCCCGGTCGGGGGGGCTGGGTTAACCGCACTGTTAAAGGGGTCACTTTCTAGCGCTTATGCCTTTGCCGGAATTGAAATCCTATTAATAGTTTATCCCTTAGTGATACGAAAGGACTGATTGAGGTATTTAAGTTTGCTGACCTAGTCGGTTATGGTTTCTTGATTATTGGTCTTTGTTATCCCCTGTTGTTTCATCTGGCAGTATTTTTACAGAAGGGCAAGGTGAAGCAGTATGGTTAAACAAGTAGGTGTTCTTTTGCTCCTGTGCTTAAGTCTAACCCTGCTTGTTGGCTGCTGGGATTATCAAGACCTAGATGAGCTATCAATTCCCGTTGTCGGGCTTTATGATCTAGCAGAAACAGATAAAAATACGGAAAATACCGCAAAAAATGACGGATATAATGTAGCAGCAATTATTCCGGTTTTATACCCGGAGACTAAGCAAAAGTATGCTATTGACTATCAAAAGGGTCAAACTATTGGGGATACACGGGAGAAAAGGGTAGCCTATACACCTGAAAAATATATCTTAGGTATGGTCCAAGTAGGAATTTATGGTGAGCGTCTTGCCAGAACAGGCCTTTACGCTGCCATGGAGTCCCTAGTCCGAATTCCCAAGGTTAAAAGTACTATTTACATGGCAGTTATGGACGGAGAAACTGAGGAACTCTCGAAGCTTGAGCTAAAAGGATATCCTAATCCCGGGATATACCTTTTAGGCCTATTGAGGCATGCCCAAATGAGGGGGTTTCTAGTAACTACTAATCTCCATCAGTTTACTGTTCAGGAAGATACTACAGGCAAACATCCTGTGGTTCCCTTGCTAAAAATGAAAAATAACCGGATTGAAATCTCTGGTACAGGAATATTTAAGAAGGATAAATTAATTGCTAAGATCGACTTAAAAGATACCCGGGCACTGGTTTTACTGAGGGGTCTGGAAGGAGAGGGCTATCTTCCTTTTGTTGTTCAGAAAGCAGGAGAAATAATTGATGAAGGTACAGTCTTAGTTAAGCACTCGCGAAAAGTACGGGTAATCCGTGAAGGGGATAACTTTACTTTTCAGGTAACTGTTAATGTCACGGGAAATCTGCAGGAACATTCTTCGCAGAAATTATTTGTTGGTACGAAGAATACAATGGAGCTGGCAGAAATTGAACAAGCAATTAAAGGTGAGTTAGAAAGGGACTGTCGTCAGTTTATCAGCAAAATGCAGCAGGAATTAAAAGTAGACTGTGTTGATATCACAAAATATGCCTTAGCTAAGTGGCGCAGGAGTTAACAGATAAGGTAGAAGAAAACTTCATCGAAAAGGTCAAAATCAATGTTGATGTAAAGGTTAAGATCAAAGGGTTTGGAGAAAAGACTTAAATAAAAGAAACATTAACCCAAAGGAGTCTAACAATGGCCCCAAAAATAGTATGGGAATTTAGCAGGAATTTTGCATCTTTTGGGAGAATAGGTAAGAAATTTGACTTTTCGGGAATCTTTGTATCTTAGGGGGAAGTGCGATGCACGAGAGGAACCGGACTAAAGGGGCATTCGGTGCTAAAGGAGAGTTTGCCAAAGTGAAAGTAGAAATTTTCGGAGAATCCTACAATATCAAAGGTAATGATTCGACAGAACACATTAAAATGTTAGCCGGTTATGTTAATAAAAAAATGCATCAGGTACATGAGCGGAATAGTCGCTTATCAAGTACGAAGACAGCGGTGCTGGCAGCTCTGAATATTGCTGATGAATTTAGCAAGCTCCAGGAAGACTATGATAACCTGCTTAAGATGATCAAAGCTGAAGAAAAGCTGGAGAAATAAACCGTTTACAGAAACAACGAAGTCGGTCCTTTGGGCCGACTTTTTATTGTCAGGAACTTCGGTTGGCGTGGTTACCTTATCACTTATACCCTGCATTCCCGTAATTTATAACGATGGTACCGTCACGCCCATTGCTTGATATAATTTCTTCTGCTTTTCGGTTATCTCACCCAACACACGACCGTGCTCGGGAGCCTCAAACAGC
>CAZKEO010000174.1:0-5156 GCA_964551785.1 uncultured Eubacteriales bacterium
GTACCTACACTGTGACGAGACAGTGAGTTTGTTCCTTCAGCAAGGTTTTCCATGAAGAGACCACCAAAGGTCCGCTTTCCAGTTGCGGCAATCTGTCCATTCTCAACATCATAGGTATCAGCAATGGTACCATCATGACATGCATTACAAGTTTCGGTTACAGTAGCCCACTGGAGTAAAGCTGCGCCAACACCGGTGTGAGTTGCGTGGCAGGAAGCGCAAGCATCCGTATTACGCTGATAGTTGGAGTGAATGTCGTCAACAATGCCATCACCATTTTTGTCCTCAAGGTAGATACCATTAGGATAACCAGAAGTAGTGTTTTTAGGTGTAGCCTGGAAGTCAGAGATTCCATCGCCTTTAACTGCTGCAGTATCAGCATTCTGAGCTGCAAAAGCAGTAGCGGTGATTGACACGGCCATAGCCATTGTCAAGGTGGCAACTAAGCCGATTCTTTTGAGTGACATGTTTTTTGTTCCCCCTTATAATTTTGTTAGTAGTTATTAGTCGGTTCTCGATCAGCCAGGCTTAGAGTTGCCCTTTTTCGGACTAACATACTAAGTCCTGTCAGTGCTTGATCCCCCCTTGAGCTAATTTTGAGAACCTCCTGATATAATAGCGGGCGTCTTTGAGGTTATATATGGCGCCCGCTTATTATCGCAAGCTTAGTATTGGTAAACTACAACCCGCTGGTTAACGGAATCGGCAATATAGATGCGGCCATCACCATCTATAAATAAGCCGTTAGGGAAGGCAAATTTATCATCATCCTGACCCATCCCACCTAAAGCAAAGATCTTTTCACCGTTTTTATCTAGAGCCATTACGAAGTTGGTAATTTTACTAACCACAAACAGCTTGCCACCTGCTACTCCAAGTCCTCTGGGATTGACCAGAATCTTAGTTTTGCCTGTTTTATCAAGCCCCAGGGTGCGAACAAAGGTACCGTTAGTATTAAAAACCTGTACCCGGTCATTGCCCGAGTCAGCGACATAAACTTGATTACCATCAACGGTAACTGAATTAGGGGAAAGCAATTGATCTTTTC
This sequence comes from uncultured Eubacteriales bacterium, assembly GCA_964551785.1. Taxonomy (GTDB): domain Bacteria; phylum Bacillota; order Carboxydocellales; family JAJZTU01; genus CAZKEO01. The sequence continues at coordinate 1,049 of CAZKEO010000174.1, forward strand.
CTCTGCCTCGTTTACCTATCTGCAGCAACTTACGGCCGTTCAGATCGAAGACTTTCACATCCCCAGCCGCAATATCGGTTACATAGAGCTTGTCTCCAGCCATATAAATTCCGCCGGGACGTTTGAGTACTTTTTTATCAGCTAGAGTTTTGATGAATTTGCCATCGCCATCAAAGACAGAGATGTTACCATTGTTCATATCTGAAACATAGATTAAGCCCTGGCTGTCCCCGGCAATACCATAAGGGAAGCTAAATTCGCCTTTATTACTGCCGGCCTTACCAAACTGCTTAATCGCGTTACCGCTGGTATCAAAGACCTGGATACGTTTATTCCCGGTATCAGTAACATAAATCTTGTTATTGACCACAGTTACTTCCATTGGCTTTTGGAACCCACCGCTCATTCCTGAGCCATAAATTGCGAACAGGAATTGGGGAGGTTCATTACTAAGGCTAAATGGAAGGTTACTGCTAATCACGTTATAAGGGTTGGCTTTATAGAGATACATCCCGATAAAAATGATTGCTATGAGTAGAAAACTGATTATAATACCACGTTTTACTTTAACAAGTGACCAACCGTTAGTTTGCGCTATTTGCATCTAACTACCGACACTGAGTGTCGGCTTCACCTCGCTTTCTATGGATAACAGAATTTTTATTTGATTTCATAAAATCTAGCTAATTTTAGTTAAAGCTTCTGATGCTTTTATAAATTTGGGGTCTAGGCTGAGGGCTTCTTTGTAGAAGTACACAGCGTCTTGCTTATTACCAAGTTTTTCGCTGGCTTGTCCCAGATAGAACAGAACATCAGCTGAACCTGGATTAATCTTGTAGGCTAATTCCAATTCTTGTTTGGCTTCTTTGGCCTTATTCAGTTTCAGATAGACCAGGCCAAGGTTGGTATGAACCATATCAGATTTAGGCGCGATTTTTAAGGCTTGCTTCAGATTATCCTCAGCCCGATCATATTTTCCGAGTGACATGTAGGCTAAGCCTAAATTAGCTTTAGCGGTAAAGTGATTAGGATCATATTTCAGCACTTCTTTGTAGGTGGAAATAGCTTTATCATAATCTTCTTTTTGAAAATAAGCCCAACCTAGATTGGCGAGTTTATTAGGGTTCTTAGGGTCGGATTCCACTGACTCTTGGTTTTTAGCCAAGATAGCATCTGCTCGGGAGACGTTTTTATAATTATTGTTCCAGAAAAAAAGTTTACCTACGGTTATTCCAATTCCAGCAAAGATAATTACTGAAACCAAAATTAAAGCAATTCCAGCAAGTGGGCTAACAGTTTTGCTTGCGGGAATTTGTTGGTTAATCTCCGTCATAATGGCACACTCCTTCTATTAAGGTTTTTTGGTAGTGGTCTTGCTTTTTGGCGGGGGAGCTACATAGTGACATTGGCTACACACGCTTCGTGGGTGGCACCCGATACACGATGAACTGAACTGCTTCCCAGCTAAAGAAAACGGATGGCGATTGTTATTTTTTACTCCCTGATGCATTGGCCGACTGTGGCACTTCATGCAGGATGATTCCGGAGCGAGACCCTTTTCGGAACTTCGAATCCGGTTCTCCTTGTGACAGGCTAAACATTTATTAGCATTGGCTTTAGCCTGAGGGCCGTGTTTATTACGCCAATCAGTGGTATGCCCAGGTGGCAATTTGGTGGCATGACAGGTTAAACAAAAAGTATTATTACGAATGTAACCATTAACCCCAGGATCATTGGAGTTATTTACAAAGGTGCCGGTTTTGGAATGACATCTATCACAATCCCAAAAGTTATCTCTAGCTTCAACACCATGGCGACTTATCCAGGTAGTCTTGAGATGGGAGGGGGGTCTTACCAGTCTGGTATGACAGGTATTACAGGTTACTGGTACCTCCTTGGTTTCATGGCATTCGATACACTTTTCCATCCCGGTATTAGCAAACTTTGGCTTCATATAAGCTTTTCCAACACCAGCTGTCCACTTAGTGTAATCAGTTGCGGTTGTAAAACCATTTCGTTCGATATTACCGTGTACCACTCCGGAATGACATTCTACACAAGTGAGTTTCTCGGCTACGTGTTTTTGGTGGGGAAAAATGATATCACCTTGCGGAGTAACTCGACGAAAGTTAGTGTGGCATTCTAAACAAATACTGTTATCGATTGGTTCAGATAGCTCGATAGGAGTTACATAAGTTTTACTAAAATGTTTATAAACCTCTTCCAGGGCTGCAATCTTGTGCTTGGCTTGATTGATTGCCCCAGGTTTAACATGGCATGTAGTACAAGATACCATATTGTGGGCCGACGCTGCCCAGGTTACGTATTCAGGCTCCATTTCATGACAGGTAGAACAAAATTTTGGGTTACTGGTTAGCTGGATAGCACCTACTGAGGCTACTACGAAGAAAATAATTAGGGCAGTCACTAAAATAAACAATTTTAGTTTGCCTTCAGTGGTTTGGGGCAACTTTCCCAGCAGTTTCACACTTATCACCTATTTCTAATGTTGGACTAAGGTAATGCCTTGTGCTCCTACAGGGTTCTGAAAACGATTGCGTAACTTTTCACTTTTCAGCTCTCTTGATAATGTAAATTCGACAATGTTCGACATAATCCTCTAATTATCTGCTAGTAAATAATTACATTTGCATAACTAATTAAAACCTCGGTGAATCAAAAAACCAGCTATATATGTAGAAGGAATAGTAAAACAAGGCTAAGAAAAAGCTTGAGAAGTAAATAGTTTGAAGACTTTTTAATGTGCAAGAAGTAGAAAGAACTCAGGGGGTAAGGATAGAAATTGAAGGAGGGAATGGAAGTTGTGGAAGACTATTGACATCAGACTAGTGAAAAGCTATAATGTAAATGAGAATACTTCTCGCTTTATTTACGCCAACTAATTGAGAGTGATTATCAATACTAATGAGTATTGTGCTGCGATTTGAGATTAGACAGGGAGGTGGATAGGATGTTGACATTAGATAAAGTAAAACGCGGTGATTTTGTAAAGGTATGTTCCATTCCAGGAGAGCTGATCAGGGCTCAGGCCATCAGGTTTGGCATTTCCGAAGGTGCTGTGGTAATGTGTGCGGAAATTGTTCCAGCTGGACCAGTGGTAGTTAGAAAGAGTAAACAGGAAATTGCCATAGGCAGAGGTTTAGCTAAGGGTATTTTGGTTGAACCAGTGTGACAAAATAATAAACAGCGGAGGTGAGGCAGCAATGCATTGTCACGAGATTGGTATTAAGCTGGATATCCCAGCTGGTGCCCGAACCATAGTATTAGCAGGTAACCCCAATGTGGGTAAGTCAGTCTTTTTTAATGCCCTAACAGGTTTATATGTGGATGTCTCTAATTATCCAGGTACAACCCTGGAAATATCACATGGCAAATATGGATCAGATGTAGTAATTGATACTCCTGGAGTTTACGGAATCTCTTCTTTTAATGATGAAGAGCGTATTGCCAGAGATATCATCTTGAGTGCTGATTTGGTCTTAAATATAGTTGACGCTGTGCATTTAGAGCGGGATTTATTTTTAACTCAACAAATAATCGATACTGGTGTTCCAGTAATTATTGCTTTGAATATGATTGATGAAGCCAAAAAACATGGAATGAAGGTCAATGTCGACCTGTTAAGCGAGTGTTTAGGTGTTCCAGTGATACCAACAGTGGCTGTTGAAAAAAAAGGTCTCGACCAATTATTAGCAACCTTATCAACTGCCCGCCCAGGACAAATTAACCCGCAACTCCAAGCACACCTTAATAAAATGTTAGACCGGGTAGGTAACCAAGGGGAGGCCTTGTTAATTTTAGAAGGTGACCCTATTATCGCAGAAAGACATGGCATTGATCCGGGTAATGAGCGTGAACAAATTTACATTCAACGTCGGGAAAGAGTAAATAATATTATTGACCAGGTACTTACCGAAACCAATCAAGGTGCTACCTTTAGCACCCTGTTGGGCAGATGGATGTTGAATCCGTTCACTGGCATCCCGCTATTGATGTTAGCCCTGTGGGGTATGTACGAAATAATTGCTGTTTTTATCGCTCAGGATATAGTTGGTTTTACAGAGGGAACCATAATGCAGGGTTATTA
>CAZKEO010000175.1:0-5136 GCA_964551785.1 uncultured Eubacteriales bacterium
CACCGCCAGGGCGTGCATCGTCCTGATGCACGGGATGAGTTTATTAACCAACTGCACTAATAGCTGTTGACGGCATAAAACTAAATCGTAGCTAAACCAGAACAGGTACCCGACCTGGGCCATGTTTAAGTATGCTTCGATCTACATCTACCGTAGTGGCAAATTTAGATTGGGTACATCCGGAAACTGAATAAATGTGGCTTCTAGGCTCATAGATTTAACATTTTAAAATACAGAAGGCTGTAACGACAATATAGTATCGTTACAGCCCTTATTCTTTCAGCCATTTTTATTCGCTTTTGTTTATAACAGGTTAGTAGTTCCCATTAAATAACGGTCACACTCCCGAGCTGCTCCCCGGCCTTCATTGATTGCCCAGGCAACCAAGCTTTGTCCGCGGCGCATGTCGCCGGCAGCAAAAACACCTTTAATATTGGTATCAAATTCACCATACTCAGCTTTGGCGTTAGACATGGCATCACGTTCAACACCTAACTGATCGAGCAAATTATCCTCTGGTCCGGTGAAGCCCATTGCTAACAGTACTAATTGGGCTGGCCATACTTTTTCGGTTCCGGCAATCTCCTGAGGTACAAACCGCCCTTTGGTATCTTTGACCCAGACAACTTGCACAGTGTGTACTTCTTTTAAGTGACCTTGCTCATCCCCGACAATTTTTTTGGTCATGAGACAGTAACGTCTAGGATCAGTTCCAAAAAAAGCAGTAGCTTCTTCCTGACCATAATCCACCTTATACACTTTAGGATATTGCGGCCAGGGATTATCCGCACTACGCTCCAACGGAGCTTTAGCCATAATTTCAAATTGGATCACACTTTTACACTTGTGGCGTAACGCAGTTGCCACACAGTCAGTACCAGTATCGCCACCGCCAATAACGATGACATCTTTGCCAGCGGCAGAAATGAATTGCCCATCAGTAAGCTTAGAATCCAGCAAACTCTTGGTATTAGCATGGAGATATTCCATGGCTTGGTGTACCCCTTGCAAATCGCGTCCGGGCAAAGGCAAATCTCTAGGCTTAGTGGCTCCGCCACAAAGCACTACGGCGTCAAACTCGCCAAATAGCTTACCAACTGGGTAGTCCTTACCAACCTCTGTATTGGTCACAAACTTGACCCCTTCAGCTGCCATGTTATCCACCCGACGCTGTACCAGCTTTTTATCCAGCTTCATGTTAGGGATGCCGTACATTAGTAGTCCACCAATGCGGTCAGCCCGTTCAAAGAGAGTTACCCAGTGCCCAGCGCTATTGAGCTGGGCGGCAGCAGCCAAACCTGCAGGTCCGGAGCCAACTACAGCTACCTTTTTACCTGTCCTAATAACTGGCGGCTTCGGTACTACCCAACCCTCTTCAAAACCTTTTTCCACAATAGCATATTCGTTGTTTTTGACAGTTACCGGTGACTCATGAAGGCCAGCAGTACAAGCACCCTCACAGGGAGCAGGACACACTCTGCCCGTAAATTCAGGAAAATTATTAGTTTTCTGCAGGCGCTCTAAGGCTTCCCGCCACAAACCCCGATAGACCAGATCATTCCACTCCGGAATCAGATTGTTAATCGGACAACCCGAAGTTGAGCCTGCCATCACCTGACCAGTGTGGCAATAAGGTGTGCCACATTCCATACAGCGAGCCCCTTGGAGCTTCAGTTTTTCCTCCGAGAATTTGTGGTGGAATTCTTTCCAATCCTGGATTCTCGTTAATGGTTCCCTGTCAGTAGGCAGTTCACGTTTGTATTCCAGAAATCCGGTAGGTTTACCCATAGTCTTTCCTCCAACCATTTTTTGGTCAAAAATTTATACCTAAAGTTGTAGCCAGTTAGTGTTTATTTTCTTCAAAAGCAGCTAATAGGGCTTCCTGACCACTTAAGCCTGCTTGACAAGCCCGTTCAATGGCTTCATGCATTTTCTTAAAGTCCTTAGGAATAACTTTGACAAGCTTGGATATTAGGTTACTCCAATTGTCTAATACTCTTTGACCAACCTTACTATTGGTAAATTGAACATGCTGTTCAATCATTGACTTAACTTCGTTAATTTCTTGTTCTTTTTCTAGTGTTTCCAGGAGAATCATATCCATGTTACAGCGAGTTGGGAAGGTTCCTGCTTCATCCAGGACATAAGCTATCCCTCCGGACATCCCTGCTGCGAAGTTGCGTCCAGTAGCACCTAGCACTACCACCCGACCACCAGTCATATACTCACAACCATGGTCGCCGACACCTTCGATAACTGCCCGTACTCCACTATTACGCACACAGAAACGTTCCCCGGCTACGCCTCGGAAATAGGCGTCCCCAGCAGTTGCTCCATAGAGGGCAACATTACCGATTAGGATGTTTTCCTCTGGTACGAAGGTCGCTTCCCTAGGTGGGAACACAGCCATTTTACCACCGGAAAGACCCTTGCCGATGTAGTCATTAGCATCCCCTTCGAGGGTTAAGGTAATCCCTTTGGGTACAAACGCCCCGAAGCTTTGCCCGGCTGAACCCTTGAAATTCAGTCTAATAGTATCCTCAGGCAGACCTGCTTCCCCGTAACGGCGTGAAACTTCACTACCGAGGATCGTACCTGCTACCCGGTTGAGGTTGCAAATAGGTAGATTTGCTTCGACAGCTTGCTTTTGCGCGAGGGCTGGCTGGCAAATGGTTAGTAACTGTTTCACATCTAACGAATTAGCTAAGCCATGATCTTGGTCCATCTGACAGTACCGACCGTAATTTTCTGGTACATCAGGCTGATAGAGCAGGGCGGAAAGATCGACACCCTTTGCTTTCCAATGGTCGTCTGCTTTGGAGGTTTCTAAAATATCTGTCCGGCCGACCATTTCCTCAACTTTGCGGAAACCTAATTCAGCCATAATTTCTCTAACTTCTTGGGCGATAAAGCGCAGGTAATTAACTACATGCTGTGGGTCGCCTTTGAAGTTTTTGCGCAGTTCAGGATTCTGGGTGGCAATTCCAACCGGACAAGTGTCCAGATGACAAACCCGCATCATGACACAACCTAAAACTACCAAGGGAGCAGTAGAAAAGCCGTAGCCTTCGGCTCCTAGGAGTGTCGCCATAACTACATCCCGACCAGTCATTAATTTACCATCAGTTTCGACGGTAATGCGATTTCGTAAATTATTTAACACCAAGGTTTGATGAGTTTCAGCTAAGCCTAGTTCCCATGGCAGTCCAGCGTGTTTAATACTTGTTCTAGGTGAGGCTCCCGTTCCGCCGTCATAGCCACTAATTAGCACGACATCAGCCCGACCCTTAGCCACACCTGCGGCAATTGTGCCAACCCCAACCTCGGAAACTAGTTTCACGTTAATTCTAGCTCGGGGGTTAGCGTTTTTCAGGTCATGAATGAGTTCAGCCAAGTCTTCGATGGAATAGATATCATGATGGGGTGGTGGTGAAATCAGTTCCACACCTGGGGTGGAGTGTCTAACTTGAGCAACCCAAGGATAAACTTTCCGTCCAGGTAATTGACCACCTTCACCTGGCTTGGCACCCTGAGCCATTTTAATTTGAATTTCATCAGCATTAACTAAATAGTTACTGGTAACACCAAATCTACCTGAAGCAACCTGCTTAATCGCACTGCGGCGCAAATCACCGTTAGCGTCAGGAGTAAAGCGTTCCGCGTTTTCCCCGCCTTCACCAGTATTACTTTTGCCGCCGATGCGGTTCATCGCAATAGCCAAAGCTTCATGGGCTTCACGACTAATTGAGCCGAAAGACATTGCTCCAGTTTGAAAGCGTTTACAAATTGATTCGACGCTCTCAACTTCTTCGAGCGGAATCGGCCATCTCTTAGGCTTATATTCAAGCAACCCACGCAGAGTCTGGCTTCTTTTGCTTTCCTCATTTAACATCGCGGAATATTGCTTGTATTGCTTATAGTCATCATTACGGCAAGCTTGCTGGAGAGTACTAATGGTCTCAGGATTAAAGAGATGATATTCCCCATTACGTCTCCACTGGAAATCCGAGCCGGAATCCAGGGTTTTATCCAAGCCTTCTTGTTCTGAAAAGCCCCGGCTGTGGTGCATTAAAGCCTCTTGGGCAATAATATCTAAATCTATTCCACCAATTCGGGAAGGAGTCCCGGTGAAATATTGATCAATCACTGCAGTACTAATTCCGACCGCCTCGAAAATCTGAGCTCCCCGATAACTTTGGATGGTGGAGATACCCATTTTGGAGAGGACTTTGACAACCCCTTTAGTAGCGGCTTTCACGTAATTCTTGCTAGCATCTTCACTGCTGATACCTGTAAGCAAGCCTTGATGAATCAGGTCATCTAAGGATTCAAAAGCCAAATATGGGTTAATAGCACCTGCGCCATAGCCTAACAACAGTGCTAAATGGTGTACTTCCCTGGGCTCCCCGGACTCTAAAATCAGACTGACTCTTGTCCGAGTTCCTGTCCGCACCATATGATGATGCAAACCAGCTAAAGCCAACAAGGCAGGAATCGGTGCTTTACCAGCATCGACACCACGGTCTGATAGGATGAAGATATTAAAGCCATTGTTGATAGCTAAGTCTGCCGCTTGACAGAGGTTATTCATTGCTCTTTCGATACCCGTACAACCTTCGGAAGCCTTGAACAAAATAGGTAGGGTTACTGTTTTAAAGCCTTCTTTGTTAAGATGACGAATTTTAGCCAATTCCTTGTTGCTTAGAATTGGGGTCTTTAATTTAATCTGATGACAACTGTCCGGTTCTGGCTTAACGAGATTTTTCTCAGAACCGATGGTAGTTTCCACCGCAGTAATAATTTCCTCGCGAATTGCATCAATCGGAGGATTAGTAACCTGGGCAAATAATTGTTTAAAGTAATTATATAAACGCTGAGGTTTATTAGATAACACCGCTAAGGGGGTATCATTACCCATCGAACCGGTTGGTTCAAGCCCAATTTTGGCCATCGGTCCTAAAATGCTATTTAAATCTTCATAAGTGTAGCCAAATACTTACTGACGCTGCAAAATTGTCCGGTGGTCAAGCTCAGGAGGCTTGGGACCTGCTGGTAACTCATCCAAGCTGATTAAGTTCTGATCCAACCATTTCTGATAAGGATGCTCAGTGACAATTTGCTGTTTCAATTCTTCAT
>CAZKEO010000176.1:0-5126 GCA_964551785.1 uncultured Eubacteriales bacterium
TGAATTAGTTCCAAAAAATAAGGTTTGGATTTCGTCAGGTGGGCTCGCTGCGCAAACCGTGGCCTAATTTCAACCTGGAGCTGATCTAGGTAGTGCTCCTCCCCAACCAGCAGTAATTTGGTGGGTCCGGTGTTGGCATTATGTAAAAAGTCTGCTAGGTCAGGTACCAAGCAGACAGGCACATTGGCTAGTCGGGCATAGGCTTCGGCAGCCGCAGACAACTGCTCTACGTATAACTGATCATCCAGATAGAGATTCAGATGTAACCCTTTCGAGCGTGATAAATTGATAACTTCTAGCGCATCCGCAACCTCTAGAGGACGATGCACGATTACTTCCCCGGATAAGCAATTTTTAACCAGTGCTCCCTGATAAGTAATTAAGGGCAAGTCCATTGCTAATTCTAAAGCTATCGGGCGGCTGGAGCGATACATCCTACCGGTCGCTAAAGTAACTACCACTCCACGTGCTTGGAGCTTGCGAATTAAGTCTTTCACCCTTGGAGAAATTCTCAACTGTGAGTCCAATAGCGTATCATCTAAATCAATAGCAATTAGTTTATACTGTGTCAACTTAAGTCCCCCATTTTATAGCTCCTGCAATCAATCTCCGATTCGACCTCGCACATCGAACCTCAAACTTCGACTTTCGAACCTCGAACCTCGGACTAATCTCTCACTAAAAAGCTTAATATTCCACTAAACACTGAGAGCACAATCGCTCCTATGATAGCTGATATTATTCCATCGACAACAAAACCATTAACTAACTTAGCTACTAGCATCAGCATTAATCCGTTGATGACAAAGGTAAACAAACCTAGTGTGAAAAAGTTGAGTGGCAAGGTAAAGAGTACAATAATTGGTCTAATAATAGCATTTACCACCCCTAAAACAAGTGCTGCCATGAGTGTAGCACCGATTCCCGCTACATTAATGCCCTTAATCACATTAGCAGTTAAGAATAAAGCTAAGGCATTAGCTAACCAACGTAAAGCAAGTCCTTTCATCTCCTTGGTCCTCCTCTCCAAATCTGTGAATATCTTCGACAAAATTTGTCCATATTCCTCCTCGAAGGCCAACTTTATCCTTCAGGAGGCATCCTAGCCTTCGGAGACTAACTCCTCTTCAGGAGATATGCGAGCCTTCAGCCTGAAAAAAGTCCCAAACCTCCCTGGCAGCAGCTTTGTTCATCCCCGGCACTGCTGTGAGTTCTTTCACGCTTGCTTGGCGAATTTTGGTCAGTGAACCGAAGTGCTTATACAAGGCCTGCTTCCGCTTGGAGCCAATCCCCTGAATATCTTCTAGCACAGAATGGAGGTTCCGTTGGCTTCTAAGCTTACGGTGGTACGCCAGGGCAAAGCGGTGGGCCTCATCTCGGATTCTCTGTACTAAATAGAGGGCTTTGCTATTGCGAGGCAAAATAATGGGTTCTGGGTTGCCTTCAGTAAACAGTTGTTCTTCTGCTTTGGCTAAACCAAAGGTCGGAATCTGGGCTACCCCGAGCTGGTACATAATTTCCCTAGCTACCCCTAATTGACCCTTCCCCCCATCAATAATCACTATGTCAGGCAGAGCCCATTTAGTATTTTTAAAACGTCTGCCCAGCACTTCTTGCATGGAAGCAAAGTCGTTAGGACCCTCGACGGTTTTGATCTTAAACCGTCGGTATTTTTGGGGGTTGGGCTTGCCGTCTTCGAACACTACCATTGAGCCTACAGACTCCGTGCCTTGTGTATTCGAAATATCATAACATTCCATTCGCTGTGGTAGAACAGGCAACTGCAAAGCTTGTTGCAGTTCAAGTACAGCACCTTCAGTCATGGCTTTTTCCCGTAGAAAAATCGCATTGTGCTGTTCCAGTTCCTGCAGGGCATTTTTGGCTACCATCTCCACCAGAGCTTTTTTGTTTCCCCGTTTAGGGACCTGAACTGTAACCTTGGCACCCCGCTTTTGAGTTAGCCACTGTGTAACCAGTTCCAAATCAGTGATAGTCTCATCTAATAAGATTTCTTGTGGGATAAACTCAACTTGGCTATAAAACTGTTTCACAAAAGCCTCAATTACTTCCGAACGGCTGAGGTCATCTGTACCCTGCAAAATATGGGGTTCACAACCAATCATTTTACCCGTCCGCACGAAAAAGACCATGACACAAGCTTCATCAAAGCCCCGGGCCATCGCAATTATATCCTGGTCTGTTAAGTCTGAGGAGACGATTTTTTGTTGTTCCGCAATTTGAGTGAGAGCCTTAATTTGATCCCGTAGTTTGGCAGCCTGCTCAAACTGCATATCGTCTGCTGCCAAATGCATTTTTTGCTCCAGTTCTTTGATCAGAGTCTCGTGGCGACCTTCCAGAAACAAGCAAACCTCTTTGACCATTTCTTGATACGCAGCTTTTTCGATTAGACCAGCACAAGGTGCTAGACAGCGCTTGATATGATGGTTCAAGCAAGGACGGCTGTACGCCTGATCCACCTGATCAGTAGCTTTAGGCTTGACTCCCAGTTGTTGAAGTTTGCAATTACGGAGGGGAAATAGCTTTTTTAACAAACGCAACGTCTCATGAACTGCCCCACTGCTGGTAAAAGGTCCGTAATATTTGCCCCCATCTTTTTTAACACTGCGGGTAATCAGCACCCGCGGGAAAGCTTCATTGATGGTAACCTTTAAAAACGGGTAGTGTTTGTCATCTCGCAGGCGAATATTATAGTAGGGCCGGTATTTTTTGATGAGATTACATTCCAGGATTAAGGCGTCTACCCCAGCATCTGTCAGCATATAAGATAAGCTAGCTATTTTACTATCCAGTGAGCTGACCTTGGGACTATGTCCTGCGAACTTCCTCAACTAAGCGCGCACCCGGATGTCGGGGCAGCCTGTCGTCCCCGACAAACGAATTTCTCCCTCAGCATTTTTCATCAGGTAGACACCTGGTTGCTCAGGAAGGAGTTTCAGCTTCTGCTCCAACTCACCATAATTATTATCTTGGCCCATTTCCTCACCGTCCTACTGCAGTTAGGCTTTGATCACGTTGTAATTGTCTTGCTAAAAACTGACCGGTATACGATTGGGGTTGGGCAGCCACTTCTTCGGGCGTACCAGTAGCAATTACCAGCCCACCCTTCCCGCCACCTTCTGGCCCTAAGTCAATCAGATAGTCCGCGGTTTTAATGACATCTAGGTTATGTTCAATTACCAAGACAGTATCCCCTACTTCGACTAGTCTAGCTAAAACGCCCAGTAGTTTATGAATATCAGCAATATGCAGACCAGTGGTAGGCTCATCTAAAATGTAGAGCGTCCGTCCAGTACTACGACGGCTGAGCTCAGTAGCTAATTTAACCCTTTGAGCTTCCCCACCTGACAGAGTGGTGGCTGGCTGACCTAAGCGGATATAACCTAGCCCAATATCTTGGATAGTTTTCAACTTGCGATGAATTTTCGGGATGTTTTGGAAAAACTCTACTGCTTCATCGACAATCATATCAAGGATTTCCGAGATGTTTTTACCCTTATAGCACACCTCCAAAGTTTCCCGGTTGTAACGCTGGCTTTTACAGACCTCACAGGGGACATAAACATCTGGTAAAAAGTGCATTTCAATTTTTAAGATGCCATCACCTTTACAAGCTTCACAGCGCCCCCCGCGAACGTTAAAGCTGAACCTGCCCGGCTTGTAGCCTCTGATTTTAGCTTCATTAGTCTGGCTAAACAATTCCCGGATGGTATCAAAAACTCCGGTGTAAGTTGCCGGATTAGACCTCGGCGTCCTGCCAATTGGGGATTGGTCAATATCAATCACCTTATCAATGTATTCCATCCCTTTGATTTCCTGATGGAGTCCTGGTTTGGCTTTAGTCCCATGCAATTCGTGAGCTAAACCTTTATAGAGAATTTCGTTAATCAAAGTACTTTTACCAGAACCAGAAACTCCCGTGATACAGTTAAACACACCTAAGGGAATGCGGACATTTATCCCCTGGAGATTATTTTCGCTGGCCCCAATTATTTCTAACCATTTGCCATTAAGCTGACGACGTTCCTCTGGCACTGGAATCCGCTGCTTGCCACTGAGGTAACTCCCCGTGACAGATTCTGGACAATTCTTGATATCTTCCACCGTACCCTGGGCAACAATTTGCCCCCCGTGCACCCCTGCAGCCGGCCCAATATCGATAATATGGTCCGCAGCCAGCATAGTATCTTCATCATGCTCTACCACAATTAAGGTATTCCCTAGGTCGCGCAAATGTTTCAGTGTACTGAGTAATCGTTCATTATCCCGTTGGTGTAAGCCAATACTTGGTTCATCCAGAATATAGAGTACCCCGACTAGACTAGAGCCAATCTGGGTGGCCAATCTAATACGTTGGGCTTCCCCACCGGACAAGGTACCAGCCGAACGGCTAAGCGTCAGGTAATCCAGGCCGACGTTAATCAAGAAACCTAACCGCTCCCGGATTTCCTTTAAGACCTGCTTAGCTATAATTTCTTCTCTTGGGGTTAGAGCCAGGTTTTGAAAAAACTCCTGGGCCGCTTCTACTGATAATTTGGTGAGCTGGCTGATATTTTTATCAGCGATTTTAACTGCTAAGCTCTCTGGTTTCAACCTGTCCCCATGACAGGTTTGGCAAGGCTTGGCACTCATAAAGGATTCAATTTCCTCCCGCATGCTTTCAGAACTAGTCTCCCGAAAACGGCGTTCGAGATTCGGAATTACTCCCTCAAAGGTAGTATCATAGGTACGCTGTTCATTAAATTGATTGACATAGGAAACCCGTAAGCGTTCCTTGCCAGAGCCATATAAAACTGCTGCCAAATCTTCTGGCTTCAGATCCTTGACAGGCGTAGTTAAATCAAAGCCGCGGGCTTTCGCTAGTGAGGATAACAGACTATGGTAATAGCCATTGGTGTAACTATTCGACCAAGGTGCTAAGGCGCCTTCCGATAGGGCTTTATTACGATTAGGTATCACCAAGTCAGGGTCAACCTCCATTTTATTGCCCAGTCCAGTACACTCCGGGCAGGCTCCATAAGGACTGTTAAAGGAAAACATCCGGGGAGCGATTTCCTCTAAGCTAATTCCACAGTCTACGCAAGCAAAATTCTGGCTAAAAACCAGTT
>CAZKEO010000177.1:0-5104 GCA_964551785.1 uncultured Eubacteriales bacterium
TGAGCATGAACAAGCTAACCCAAAATTAATCTCCGATAACGCCCTTTCATATAACTCCTGCACTAACGAACCAAAGGTTCGTTAGTTACCCCATTTTCAGTACTTTAGACGAACTAGTTCGTCTAATCGACCTTTAGGTTCATGCGGTCGAGGGGGCTTTGGATGCGCTTAAAATCTTTAACACTAACATGGGTGTATATTTCCGTTGTCTTCGAACTTGCATGTCCTAGTAACTCCTGTATATATCGCAAGTCAGTGCCGCCTTCCAATAAATGTGTAGCAAATGAATGTCTTAGTGTATGTACTGATACCTCTTTGCTAATCTTTGCTGATGAACATGCTTGTTCAAAGATCTTCTGTACGGACCTTTCTGTCAGATGCCTACCTGGGTGTGTTCCTTGAAACAGCCAGTTGCTTGGTTTGTATTCTCTGAAATAGACCCGTAATACTTCTAAGGCAACTTGTGATAGTAACGTATAGCGATCCTTCCGTCCCTTTGCTTGCCTAACATGGATTAAACCGCGAGCACTATCGATATCCTCCACGCTTAAACGTACTACCTCACCTACTCGCAATCCTGCCGAGTAAACTAATAGTAGAATTGCTTTATGCTTGATGTTTTGCACGCTCTCTAGTATCTTTACAACCTCTTGCTCGCTTAAGATATCGGGTAATTTTTTTTGTTGTTTTGGTCTAGGTAACTTGGTGACTACATCTGCTTTATTATAAATTATTTTATATATAAACTTGATTGCACTTACTGCCTGTCCTACTAAAGAGTGAGATGCTTCTTGCTCGAATAAATGAAGTAAATATTGCTGAACATCTGATCTACCTAATTCACTGGGGTGAGTTGTAAAAAAGGATGAGAAGCTTTTGATATGCCATAAGTAGTTCTTCCTAGTTTTCTGACTATAGCCCCGTAATTTAAGTTCGCTTTCCACTTGAACCACTAAATCTTTCACCCAAATTGTGGTATCCTCATCAAAGAAAGCTCTGAGACTCGGAGCTGCAAGTATCTGCTCCCCCTCAAATAGCTCGGCAAGTATTTGCATGGTTTCTTCGTTATGAGGAACAGACCAATATTTTTCATCAGCATTCCAGCTTCTACCGTTTACGCTTTTGATCTTTTGCACTAAATTAGGGTCATATGGGAATGCAACTTTTAGTTGTCCCCGGACCCCAATTGTTATCTGGACACTCATTAACTTCTCCTACCTCGTATTACTGGTATTTTTTCATAATTTAGCCATCTTTGGTAAAGGTTCACTATCATTTTAGCAGAATACATGTTTGATGGCAATATAAGTATGAAGTACATAATTCCACCTGCATCTGCAGGTATTGCCTAAAATCTGCAGAAATATTAAGCACGCTGATAAATTTATGCTTATTTTATTTGAAAAATAATTTCTACTTTCTTTAACAAAATACATTACATACTTTAGCAAAGCAAGTTTGTGTAAGGAGGCAGATTCGATGCAAGCTAACTTCGACCTTAATAAGATCTCTGGGCTTTCTGAAGAGCTAGCGGCTGAAAGGTTGGCAGAGGAGGGCTATAACGAATTACCTTCAGCTAAAAAGCGGAGTATCTTAGCTATTGCCCTTGAAGTTGTTCGTGAACCAATGTTTTTACTGCTGGTTGCTGGTGGTAGTATCTATTTTATTCTGGGTGATATACAAGAAGCACTCATGCTACTTGGCTTTGTTTGTGTTGTGATGGGTATTACCTTGTACCAGGAACGCAAGACAGAACGGGCTTTAGAAGCCCTGAGCGTCTTATCCAGCCCCCGAGCCTTAGTAATTCGTGACGGTCAGCAACGGCGTTTGGCAGCACCGGAACTAGTGCGGGGGGATATTATAGTTTTGGCAGAGGGTGATCGAGTCCCGGCTGATGCTGTTCTACTCTCAACACTTAACTTTTCTGTTGATGAATCGTTGTTAACCGGTGAAGCTGTCCCTGTTCGCAAAGTTGCAGGTCATAGCCAGCAAGCAATGGGTAAACCAGGTGGTGATGACCAACCCTTTGTTTTCTCTGGTACTCTTGTCGTACAAGGCCAAGGTGTTGCCGAGGTGCAGGCTACTGGTATCAGGACTGAAATGGGCAAAATCGGGAAAGCACTCCAGACCCTAACGACTCAAGATACACTGTTACAACAAGAAATTAATCGGTTGGTAGGAAAAATTGCTTTGGTTGGTTTGCTGCTATGTCTGATCGTTATTTTGGCCTATGGTCTCAGTAAAGGAAACTGGCTGGAAGGTATCTTGGCGGGCATTACCCTAGCCATGGCCATCCTACCTGAAGAATTCCCGGTGGTGTTAACCATCTTTTTGGCCTTAGGCGCTTGGCGTATTTCCCAAAAGAGAGTGCTCACGCGTCGCATGCCTGCTGTAGAAACCTTGGGTTCGGCTACGGTTCTATGTGTTGATAAAACAGGTACCCTTACCCTCAATCGCATGACTGTCAGTAAATTATTTGCTGGTGAGCAATTTTACGATTTAACTGAGTATAATCTGGGTGATATCCCGGAAGGCTTTCATGAACTGCTAGAATTTAGTATTTTAGCTAGTCAAAAAGACCCCTTTGACCCGATGGAAAAAGCTTTTAAACAACTAGGTGATAAAGCCTTAGGGCAGACTGAACATCTCCATGAGGACTGGCAGCTAGTACGTGAGTATCCACTCTCCCAAAGCTTATTAGCGATCTCCCATGTTTGGAACTCACCAGATGGCCAACACTATGTCATTGCGGCTAAAGGTGCTCCTGAGGCAATTCTGGACCTTTGTCATCTTGAAGCAACAACACAGCAAGAGTTGCTAGCTAAAAGCAGTACCATGGCTGCTGAAGGGCTCCGGATCTTGGGTGTTGCTAAAGCCCTTTTTCAAAAAACAGACCTCCCCGGTGAGCAACATGACTTTAAATTTGAATTCCTTGGCTTAGTCGGATTAGCAGACCCAGTTCGGCCTGCAGTTGCCGGAGCAATCAGGGAATGCTACCAAGCTGGTATCAAGGTAGCCATGATTACTGGCGACTACCCAGTTACTGCCCAGTCTATTGCAAGGCAGATTGGATTAAATCTTAGAAAAACAAGTAGTAATAGGCCTCCTGAAAATGCAGTTAACACTGGGTATGATCATGAACATGCTGTTATCACCGGACCTGAACTAGATCAACTGGAGGATGCCGAACTCCAACAACGTATTCAGGAAGTGAATATTTTTGCTCGAGTTGTGCCGGAACAGAAACTGCGGCTGGTAAATGCCTTTAAACAAAATGGTCAAATTGTTGCCATGACTGGTGACGGAGTTAATGATGCCCCCGCTCTCAAGGCTGCTCACATTGGAGTGGCGATGGGAAGTAGAGGTACTGATGTGGCGAGGGAAGCATCCGCCCTAGTTTTACTCGATGATGACTTCTCTTCTATTGTCCAAGCGGTTAAAATGGGTCGGAGAATTTTTGATAATCTCAAAAAAGCAATGGCCTACA
Organism: uncultured Eubacteriales bacterium; assembly: GCA_964551785.1. Classification (GTDB taxonomy): domain Bacteria; phylum Bacillota; order Carboxydocellales; family JAJZTU01; genus CAZKEO01. The sequence goes on from CAZKEO010000177.1 coordinate 3,488, forward strand.
TTTTCGCTGTCCATGTTCCAATCGCAGGAATGTCCTTAATCCCAGTAATGTTCAACTGGCCCCTCGTCTTGATGCCTGTCCATATCGTTTTTTTGGAACTAATTATCGACCCAGCCTGTTCCATTGTTTTTGAGGCCGAACCTGAAGAGGCTAACATTATGAACCGTCCGCCCCATAATCCTCACGATCCACTCTTTGGTAAACAGACCATCGTGATAAGTCTGCTACAAGGACTCAGCGTATTGCTGATTGTGCTAGCAGTTTTTGTGATTGCCTTACAGCGGGGACAAGGTGACGCAGAAGCTCGCACCCTCGCCTTCACCACTTTGGTAATAGCTAATTTAGGCTTAATCTTTACTAACCGTTCTTGGTCACGCACTGTCTTTGAAACTCTTCGCACTCCCAATACAGCCTTATGGTGGGTCTTGGCTGGCACTGTTACCTTTTTGGCGTTAGTGCTTTATGTCCCCTTTTTACGGAACTTATTTCACTTTGGCTTCCTACACCCGGTTGATTTGTTAATCTGCCTAATTGCCGGCACGGTTAGCATCACCTGGTTTGAACTGATTAAATTAACCGGCATTAAGAAAAACCCGTAGTCTGTAGAGCCTTAATCTAGCTCTACAAACCACGGGTCATTATCTTGTTCAAACTTTTACGAAAGGTCTGGTCTAAGTTTAACCGCTTCCCGCAGGTAAACATGTTTTACTTCGTGCTGGCCCTTGTATGTATTAACATGCAAAAGGATTCTAATCACCTTTGGCATACTCCCAGGCACATCAATCTCTGTACTACACATCAGCGGCACCCAATCCAACCCGATTTGGCGGGCTATCCGAGCAGGAAATTGCGCATTAATATCTGGTGTTACCGTGAAAAAGATGCTAGCAATATCCTCTGGAACAAGTTCATTCTCTCGGATTGCTTCCTGCAATAGCGTGGCAGTAGCCTCACTAATGGCTTCTATGCTATTTTCTGTGACGTTAATGGCACCCCGAATGCCTCTGACAACCTTCTGGTTCATTTTATACAGCCTCCATTTCTGACTCTTCAATGCTTTATAGCTTTAGTGGTGGCTGGTAGGTATTATATGTAGGAATTAGGAATTTTATAAATTGGCTACTGCTCGGTGTCCTAAGCCAATAGCTACTTCATCCAGGTGTAAAAGTCCTATTCCAAAGAAAACTGCCACACTTATATGGTCATTTTGGCGAGCAATTCCTATTTTTCCCCCAATATTCAATCCAATGGCTTTATTCATAATCTGTGAAATCGCCTCGCGAGTAGCCCCCGCAACAGCACCTTCATCAGCATGAGTTTCCTTGATAACTTTTTCACGTTTGGCTGCAACTACCGCCCGTTCAACTACTTTACTTACTGAGGTGATAAAATCACCACCGTAATCTACAGCAACAGCTTTGATTCCCTCTTGGGCAAAACCAGCCTTCAGGGCTTTTTCTTGTTCGCGGTCCTCACTTAAAGCCATTTTAATTGCCACACTGGCTATTTTCTTACTACCGGCATGCATCTTCTTCACCTCACAGTATCAAGCTTGGTTAGCACAACAGCGCCAAAGATCCTAAGTAATTGGCCAACGCCATTCGCCTAAGCATCAAA
>CAZKEO010000178.1:0-5090 GCA_964551785.1 uncultured Eubacteriales bacterium
TGCTAAAGTATAAGGCTCCGGAAACACCTGTGGGGATAGTTCAAAACGCTAAGCGTGGTAATTCTGAAGTAGTAGCAATCTCGGATTTAGCTAATTTTACTTCAGAAGATATTGATATGTTTTCCGTGATTATTATAGGAAACTCGCAAACCTATGTCCAGGATAAAAAAATTATTACACCCAGGGGGTATCAACTGTGATTCTACTCCTCGGAGGTACAGGTGACAGTCGTGAATTAGCTCGCTATCTGAGCGAGCAGGGTGTTAAGATAGTCTTAACTGTCCTCTCGGAATATGGCAATCAGCTAGCTCAAGAGCTAGGAAATATTAAAGTGATAACAGGTGCTTTGAATGCAGAAAAAATGCATAGCATCGTGTTTCAACACGGAATCAGCACGATAGTTGATTCCACCCATCCATATGCGACGGAAATCTCTAGCACAGCCATGGAGGTTGCAGTTGCGTTGGGCGTCGGCTATTGTCGCTTTGAACGTTCGGAAGAGGATTACTCGGCACCAGCTGAGCAAACTGGTTTAATCCACTACGTATCAGGCCTAGCTGAGGCAGCTACCAAGGCAGCCGAGTTAGGAAATCAAATCTTTTTGACCACTGGAAGTAAAAATCTCGCCGAATTTTTAGCACATCCAGCCATCAAAAATAAAAGAATTATTGTTCGAGTTCTACCAGACCGCGGGATTATTGAGAAATGTCTTGATCTTGGCGCTCGTGTTCAGGATATTATCGCGATGCAAGGCCCCTTTACCAGCGAACTCAATAAAGCCATGTACCTGCAAACAGCTGCTGAGGTAGTAGTAACCAAAGCGAGCGGTGCCACAGGTGGAGCTGATACCAAAATCAAGGCGGCTCAAGAAATTGGACTGCCAGTTGTCATTATTAAAAGACCATCGATAAATTACCAAAATAAATGCACAACTTTTCTGGAGATCTGGAATTATATTAAAAGGAGTGGGAGATAGCAGATGCAAACTGGTATAGTAGTAATAGGGCATGGCAGCAAGACAATAGTTGACGAGGCTAATCTAGGATTATTTGAGGTTGTTGAACTGGTAAAACAAAAAATGAACAATAAATTAGTGGAAGCTGCTTTTATGATGCGAGCCTCCGAAAAACAAACTATCCAACAGGCTATTGATAAATTAGTAAACTTAGGTGCTAACAAGATTATCATTGCCCCCTGGTTCTTAACGAAGGGCTTGCATATCCAGCAAGACATTCCCGAAGAATTAGCAGAAGCGCGCCAGCGGCATGGAGAAGCCGTTAGCATAGCTTTTGCGAGCCACCTTGGTCCGGATGCTAGGATTGTAGACGTATTAATTGATCGAATTGGGGAGGTTGATTAATGGATTACATTACTAATCCTCAGGAGATTGAACGTAAGAGCATGGAACTTATCAGTGACTTAATTGGACAACTGCCTGTAAGCCCTGAAGCAACAAAAATCATCCGGAGAGTAGTACACACTACTGGTGATCCAGATTTTGCCAGTCTAGTAGAAATCCACCCAGATGCAATTACTGCTGGGATAGCCGCGCTTCGAAGAGGCTGTAAAATCTTTACTGATGTTAATATGGTTAAAATAGGTATCAACTCGAAACGGGTGGCAGCTCTAGGTAATGAAGTCATTTGTTATATAGGAGACTCAGATATCGCTAAAGAAGCTGAACAAACCGGCAAAACCAGGGCTATGACAGCCATGGCAAGAATAACTCAGGAACTAGATGGCAATATACTTGCCGTGGGTAATGCTCCAACAGCGCTTTTTGCAGTACTGGAAGCAGTCAAAGAGTTAAAAATAAAACCTGCTTTAATTGTCGGGATACCTGTTGGTTTTGTGGGAGCAGCTGAGTCCAAAGAAGCCTTAGTCCAATCAGGCTTGCCCTATATCACTGTCAGAGGTACCAAAGGTGGTAGTACCATCACCGTTTCCGTCATTAATGCTCTGCTTTATATGAGTTAGGGGTGGGAAGATGTTAACCGTTCCAAGAATTGTAATAGCAGGAACTAACAGTGGTGTGGGTAAAACTACTATCACAACTGGGCTAATGGTTGCCTTGACCGAGCTAGGACTAAAGGTACAAGGTTTTAAAGTGGGCCCAGATTACATAGATCCTAGCTATCACACCAAGGCTACGGGGCGCAATTCCATCAACCTTGATCCATGGCTACTGGGTGAGGATGGAGTAAGGGAGCTATTTCAACGAAATGCTCAAGCTGCCGATATAGCTGTCATTGAAGGAGTAATGGGACTATTTGATGGTGTTGGTGGTGAGATTGGACTGGGTAGTACTGCTCAGGTAGCTAAAATACTAGAGGCCCCGGTGGTGCTAGTTATTAACGCTAAATCAATGTCTGGTAGTATTGCAGCTATTGTCAAAGGTTTTTGCGACCTAGACCCTGAGGTATTAATCAAAGGTATAATTCTCAATAGGGTAGCAAGTGACCAGCACCAAGCTATGTTGCAGATGACTATTCAAAAATATAATCAGCTACCCATCGCAGGAGTCTTAAGAAATGATGCTGTCCAATCCTGGACAGAACGCCACTTGGGACTAGTGCCAGTTCACGAATTACCATTTGATAACTGCCTGTTTCAAGAACTAGGCCATACGATAGCCGAAAACCTTGATTTATCGTTAATCTTAGAGTTTGCTAAGTCAGCGGGACCACTAGCAATTCCTCCAACCGTCATTTATCGCGAAATATTAACATCCGAGCCTAAGGTTAGAATTGCCTATGCTTATGACGCAGCTTTTAATTTTTATTATCAGGACAATCTGGCTTTATTAAAGCATTACGGAGCTGAGTTGGTACCAGTTAGTCCTCTAAATGATCAATGTTTGCCAGCTGATATCCATGGAATGCTGATTGGGGGAGGTTTTCCAGAATCTTTTTTAGCAAGCTTGAGTGCCAATACTAGCTTTCAGAAGGACTTGAAAGCCCAACATGCCAAAGGCCTTCCAATTTATGCGGAGTGTGGCGGGATGATGTATTTGACACAAGCAATAGTTGACTTTGAAGGACAGGAATTTCCGATGGTTGGCCTACTACCTGGTAAATGTAAGATGACAAAAAGATTAGCTGCGCTAGGGTATTATCAAGGGCAAGTTTTGCAGGACAATTTACTCTTCTTCCAGAATACTACTATTAAAGGTCATGAATTTCATTATTCCGAATTGGTTGAAACGCCATCCCAATTTCCCTGGGTTTATGCGCTCAATAAAAGGGCAGGGACACCAACCAGACTGGAAGGTTATACACAAGCTAATTTATTGGCCAGCTATCTGCATTTGCATTTTGCCAGCAACCCTAGTGCTGCTGAAAACTTAATCAAACACTGTCAGAACTTCTTAAATAATTGTAACATGTAAAGGGGTAGGAGCTGTGGTAAGGCAGGGGCTGATACAAGTATATACAGGTAACGGTAAAGGCAAAACCACTGCTGCCTTGGGTTTAGCTCTTAGGGCTATTGGCCACGGGGCCAGAGTACAGATCGTACAATTTTTAAAGGGTAGTAGTTACACTGGTGAGCTTTTTACGGCCCAACGTCTATTTCCAGAATTACAAATTACCCAATTTGGTTGGGGCTGTCCCTGGAGTAGTTTGATTCGGAGTGGTCATGAAAAATGCCGAAAATGTGGACAGTGCTTTCAAAAAAACCGGGATCCAGCTTTAGGAATAGCACAAAAAGCCTTTAGTTTTACTCAGCAAATCATCGCTAACCAAAGTTGTGACTTACTTATTTTAGATGAAATCAGCCATCCCATCCGGCATCAGTTATTAACTGACGACGAGATATCCACAATGTTGAAGCAGAAGCCTAATGATTTAGAAATTGTATTGACCGGAAGAGCAATGGCAGCCAAATTAATTGCGATAGCAGATTTAGTTACAGAATTCACTCCAATAAAACATCCTTTCCAAGCCGGGATAGCAAGCAGGCGCGGAATAGAATATTAATAAGGAGAGTGATACTCATGGATAAAATTCTTCTTCCTACCGATGGCTCGAAACATTCGTTAAAAGCTGCTTTTTATGCGCGAAAGTTTTTAGAACGCAATCCTCAAAGTACGCTAACTATCTTGCATGTTAATGACATTCCAGCAGAATTAATGGCCCATGGCTATTTAATGGAAGTAACCATTGACCCACAGGTAATTAAAGTTTTAATGGAAGAAAAACATGAAAGCTTACTGCAAGATACCAAAGCTGTTTTTGAAGGGGGAGATTTTAAAATAGACACCTTGCTGCAAATGGGAAATCCAGTAGAAGTAATCTGTGAGCTTGTGGCTAAAGAAGGTTATGACCTCGTAATCATAGGGAGTCGAGGGATGGGGGAGCTGAAGGGACTTCTGTTAGGAAGTGTAAGTGACCGCGTTTCCCACTTAGCTAAATGCCCTGTATTAATTATCAAATAACAAACTGCTAGTTAAAATAATATCTATATTTTTTCTTAAAGGACTGTTAACTAACGGTCCTTTAGTGTATATTTGTACCAATTTATGTTAATAGTAGAAGTATCCGAAAGGTAGTGATAATGTTGGAGAAAAATACTATTGCAAAAAGTTATCGAATAGTATGGAAGCTAGTAACAAGAATAGGACAACTCATTGGGAGCCTGATTCACTTTGCTATAATTAGTATACTTTTGGCTAAACTTGGTGTAAACATTTATTTGGCGCCCTTGCTTGCTTGGCTGATAATCATTGTGCTACCAAAAGTGAGTAAGCCACGTGGTAATATGAGGGAAGGGATGGAAAAGTTCCTGCACGATAAATCTAGAGCTAGGTCATTTAGTAAGACTGCTGTACTAATATTTCTCTTCTCCCTGTTAGCTAATGAGAACTTGAGAGTATATTTTTGGATTATCGCAGCACTAAATCTCTGTATGGCTGCCTTAATCCTGTTTAAACAGTATAAAACTATCCAAGCATAAGAAGAAATACTTATGAAATAGGTTGCAACTATATTTAAAGTTGCAACCTATTTTTTGTTTTTTATGATACTATTGAAATAGGAAAATAATACTATTTATTCTGCATATTAGGAGAAGGATAGATGTCATCGTTGAGG
>CAZKEO010000179.1:0-542 GCA_964551785.1 uncultured Eubacteriales bacterium
GGATTGGAGCTAAGCAAACTCCGGACCTACTGGTACCAGACCGAAAAACTAAAAGCAGGTAACCGACCGGCAAAAAACAACCGGCCTGGCAAAGTACCAGACCGGTTATCACACGAAACAGCAAAAAGGCAGGTACTCGACCTGCCTTAGTAGACCTTCCAAAACACGATGAAGAGAAACAGGCTATAGAACACGCCGCCCATCAGCAGGTTGGCTGCAGTGATGCCGCGTTTTACTTTTAAGGTGACTAGCAGCAAGCCCGCTGAACTGAGAGCAAAGATAGCACTCAGCAAGGGGACGGCATTCCAGGTAAATACCCAAGGTGTCAAGAAAATCCCAATGGCCGGGATAACCGAGCTTTGAAAAACCATCGCACCGGTAATATTGCCCAAGGCAAGTGTGTCTTTGTTCTGACGTACCCAGATAATACTATTGAACTTTTCTGGTAACTCAGTCGCTATTGGGGTAACTAGGAGGGATAAAATCAAGGGGGATATGCCCACCTGAGCAGATAAAACCTCCACAGCGTCTACAAAGAAGTT
>CAZKEO010000179.1:552-5088 GCA_964551785.1 uncultured Eubacteriales bacterium
GTGCGAGCCCAACCTGGAGTTGAATAGTTCTGGTAGCGGGATAAGGGTTACGCTTCGTTAGGAAGAGTGGATTAATATCTTCGCAATCACAAACCTGACCAGACCGCAGGGTGCGTAAAACATAAATTACGTAGAGCCCAATTAGAAAGAATGCCATTACCAACTTGAACTCTCGTGCTGGGATAAAAGCAGTGATAATTGCTAGCGAATAAACCGAAATAAAAAAGGTTAAATCACGTTGCATAACTTCTTGGTTAATTAACATCTTGGTTGATTGGCGACGATAGGCAAAAACGTAGGCTGCTACTCCAGTTACAAAGAGCGCTAAGGTCCCCAACATAAACGGAGCACCAACTATCGCTCCAATCCCAATTTCGGTAGCACTTTCTCGGCCTCCACCTGATAAAACCGCGATGATTGGTACCATCGTTTCTGGCAAGGCGGTCCCTACTGCTGCTAAAACACAGCCGACTGCGCCTTCGGAAAGCCCCCAGCGCTTTCCCATCCATTCAACACCATTAGTAAATAATTCAGCCGAAAATAATATAATTCCTAGGCTCAGAATCAGGATTCCAATTTGTAGCATTATGGCACCTCTTTTGATAACTCATTTCCCAGCCAGCGGTCTAAAATTTCCCATAACCTTTCGCTTCCTTCCTTGGTTTCCGAGGAAAAAGGAACTAATAGTGAATCTGGGTTTAACTGAAGCTTTTCCTTAATTACTTTTAAATGTTGCTGCCGACGCCCACGAGATATCTTATCCGCCTTGGTAGCTACTACTACAGTAGGAAGTCCATAGAATTGTAACCACTGATACATAAGTATGTCATCAGCGGTGGGTTCATGCCGGATATCAACTAAATGGACTACTCCTTTTAGCTGGGGACGGCCTCCTAAATATTGTTCAATCATTTTGCCCCAAGTAGCTTTAATATCTTTAGACACCCGGGCAAAACCGTAGCCAGGCAAATCTACCAGGTAAACATTATTGTTTACCTGGTAGAAGTTAATGGTTTGTGTTTTGCCAGGTTTAGAACTAGTCCTGGCTAAAGACTTCCGGTTAATTAGGGCATTAATCAAGGATGATTTTCCCACATTGGATCTGCCTGCAAAAGCAACTTCCGGAAAATTTTCCTCCGGACATTGTCCTAGGTTGACAGCAGACGCAACATATTGGGCCTCAACAATTCTCATCTCTAGAATAACTCCTTTGCTCGCCTAAAACTCTTCTTTCAGACCACGGTTTTCAAATACTTGAGTCTCATCTGGCCTTGGCGGGTGGACATTAACCAAGGGGAGCGTGCCAGCTATCAGTACATCTCCACCTTCAGTCTTGACAATCGCCTTATCTAAAACCTGATCCATATGTTCAACTAAGATGAACTCAATCTTTTTCTTAATATTAGCCGGAACTTCTTCTAAGTCTTTGCGATTCTCAGCAGGCAAGATAATTGTTTTTATCCCAGCCCGATGGGCAGCTATCATCTTTTCTTTTATTCCACCAACCGGTAACACTCTGCCTCTTAGGGTGATTTCACCAGTCATCGCCACATCACAACGCACCTTCTGATTCGTGAGAGCTGAAGCCAGTGCTGTAGCCATGGAAATTCCCGCGGACGGGCCATCTTTTGGAATAGCTCCTTCAGGCACGTGAATATGAATATCCACTGTTTCATGAAAATCCGGGTCAATTCCTAGGACGCCAGCTCTAGAGCGAATATAACTAAAACCGGCCTGAGCTGATTCTTTCATAACTTCGCCTAGTTTACCAGTTAAAATTAGCTTGCCTTTGCCTGGGACAATAGTTACTTCGATGACTAGGGTATCTCCACCAACTTCAGTCCAAGCTAAACCAGTTACCACGCCAACCTCATCAGTTTTCTCAGCCATACCGTAGCGAAAGCGGGGAATCCCTAGGAAGTTTTCTAGGTTTTGGACAGTTGCTTTCACTTGTTTGGTACTACCCCGCACTATTTCTTTGGCAGCCTTGCGGCAGATGTTGGCAATTTGACGTTCTAGGCTCCGCACACCACTTTCCCTGGTATATTCCCTGATGATTTTGCGGATGGTATTTTCGGAAATCACTAATTGCTCTGGCTTGAGACCATGTTCCTTAATTTGTTTAGGAGCCAGGTATTGTTCAGCTATGTTCACTTTTTCTTCTTCAATATAGCCCGCTATATTAATGACTTCCATCCGGTCCAAGAGCGGACGGGGAATGGTATTCAGCGAATTAGCTGTACAGATAAACATGACTTTGGAGAGGTCAAAAGTAGCTTCAATGTAATGATCGCTAAAATTCATATTTTGTTCAGGATCAAGTACTTCCAAGAGTGCCGATGACGGGTCTCCCCGAAAATCTGTACTCATTTTATCAATTTCATCCAAACAAAATACTGGGTTTTGGGAACCTACCTGGCGAATTCCTTGAATAATTCGGCCTGGCATTGCTCCCACATAAGTACGACGGTGACCACGAATTTCGGCTTCATCCCGTACTCCACCAAGAGACATCCGAATGTATTTGCGTTCCATCGATCTAGCAACAGATTTAACCAGGGAGGTTTTACCAACCCCAGGAGGCCCTACTAAACAAAGGATTGGGCCCTTCATTTTTTTGGCAAGTTTCCGCACCGCTAGGTATTCTAAAATACGATCTTTTACTTTCTCAAGACCATAGTGATCCTCATTAAGAATTTGCTCAGCTTTGTCGATGTTAATTCTGTCTTTGGTGAATTTATTCCAAGGCAATGCCAGTAACCAATCCAAATAGTTCCGGATCACAGCACTTTCAGCCACCATGGGAGGCATTTTTTCCAAACGTTCTACCTCTTTAAGAGCTTTTTCTTCTACTTCCTTGGTCAGTTTGGCTTCAGCAATCCTTTTACGGTATTCTTCACCTTCAGCAACCCGCTCATCCTTGTCTCCCAGTTCTTTTTGGATGGCTTTGATTTGCTCTCGAAGGTAATATTCTTTTTGAGTTTTCTCCATTTGTTTGCGTACTCGAACATTGATTTTACGTTCGAGTTCAATAATTTCCATCTCTTTAGCTAAGATGCCACAAATCCGTTCCAAGCGTTCTGTAATATTAATAGCTTCGAGGATATGTTGCTTTTCTTCAATCTTTAGCGTTAGATGGGAAGCAATAATATCTGCTAAACGGTCTGGCTCTTCTAGGTTGATAATTGTGACAACCGTTTCAGGCGGTATTTTTTTACTCATCTTGACGTATTGTTCAAATTGATGCACCAGGTTCCGCATCAAAGCTTCTACCTCAGGCGTTTTTTCCTGTTGTTCGTTAGTCTCCTCAACTAGCACCTTAAAATAGGGATCATGGCTGAGATACTCCTTAATGGTTGCTCTGGCTAAACCTTCTACTAAAACCCTGATGGTACCGCCAGGTAGCTTTAAGAGCTGTTTTACTTCGGCAATAGTTCCAACTTCATAAATGTCTTTGGTTTCGGGTTCATCAGTTTGTGCTTCTTTTTGGGTAGCTAAGAAAATTGTCCGTTCTCCTAGCATTGCTTCTTCAATAGCCTTGACTGATTTTTCCCTACCAACATCTAAGTGGATTACCATATGTGGAAAAACCAAAATGCCCCTTAATGGGAGGAGCGGTATTTCATGTATTTTATTCGTTTGCGTATTCTCCAACATCCTTCCACCTCCAGGTACCGATTTTTAACTCGGAGAGCTAGATTTGCCAGCTTTATTAATATATTCTAACACAAATAAAATCATTACTCAAACTGCAACCTAGCTAGCTCATAATTGTCAATAATCTTCGAAATTCTATAAACAGCGTCTAAAATGCTAGTTTTCTCACCTACTTTCAAAGGAAATTATCGAGATTGTTAGAACTATTACTAACAGAGAAACTTCGCGGTTTTCAAACTCTTGAGCGAAGGTTAAAATGGAGCGTTTTACTATATGAACTATAAAAATTATTATGATAACTTTACCCGTTTAGCTTACTCACTGTTTTTTCTTGTAGTCTTTTATTTAATGAATCCTCGCACTACCTTTAATGACCCTGACTCTTTCTGGCATATAGAGTTAGGGCGTGAGATGTTGAGGACTGGCCAACTAATTAAGGAAGCCATTCATACTTTTGCCGGTGAACACCTAGCCTATGTTCCGCATGAAGTTGGTTTTCAGCTCCTGAGCGGCCAGCTGTACCAATGGTGGGGCTGGAAAGGCCTCCATTTGGTAACTGTTGGTGCCCTCTTGCTCTTAACTTGGGGGCTTTATCGATTAATAGAGCTAGCCGGGAAGGAGAATGACATAGAGACACCTAGTCCCTTTGTCTATTTTATTATCCTGCCTGTAATTGTGTTTTACATTTATTCTCTGTACTTTACGCTCCGTCCGCAAATAGTTTCTCTAGGCATTATTTTATGGTTTTTTATCTGGTTGAGAGAGCTTCATTGTCACCCTTGCTTGCGAGGAGCCCTTAAACTTGGTGCCCTATCATTGCTGCTCTCTAACATTCATACAGGTGTATGGCCAATTATCGTGGTATTTTACGGAATGAGT
>CAZKEO010000180.1:0-5074 GCA_964551785.1 uncultured Eubacteriales bacterium
TAGACTTTAGACGGTGTTACCACTTGCTGAACCGGCATATTTAGAAGTTTGGACTACGGCAACGTGTGCTTCTAACATGATATACCCTCCGCTTTTAAATCCAAAACTGTTTTACTCAGGGTAATTCTGTTTGAAACCCACTGAGCTCTTAAGTATCTCTATCTCAACTTTTTCGGCAATTTTGAGGACAATGGAATTCTCCTTGACCTTCATAATAGTGCCATAGATACCACCAATGGTAACTATTTTATCCTTCACATTCAGACTATCAATTAATAGTTTCTTGTTCTTAGCTTGTTTTTGCTGTGGTCTGATAAGGAAAAAATAAAATATCCCGATAAAGACCAGGATGTAAGCATATTGAATAATTTGCGGATTACTTAAATCCATTTCTATTGCACCCCTTCTCCTTGCTTAGCTCTAGGCTAGCAGATTTAGTTTATTATTCGCCAATTTTAAAGTAAATCCTCTCGCTACTTCTCATCCCTACCATATTTTGAATAAAAATCTTCCCGAAAAGCCAAATAACGATCCTCTAAGATAGCTTGTCTAATCCCATTCATTAATTGGATCAAGAAATGAAGATTATGGACTGTCAATAATCGCAAGCCTAAGATCTCCTCAGCCTTAAAGAGGTGGCGCAGGTAGGCCCGAGAGTAGTTCTGACAAGTTGGACAGCTACATTCTGGATCTAAGGGTGAAAAATCCTTGGTATGAACAGCATTGCGGATCACCACCTTACCCTGACTTGTCATCGCGGTACCATTGCGGGCAATTCTAGTTGGCAATACACAATCAAACATGTCCACCCCGTAGGCTACCCCCTCCAGCAGACAATCTGGTGACCCCACACCCATTAAGTAGCGTGGTTTGGTTTTGGGCATCAATGGAACTGTGTAGTCCAGCACTTCATACATCAAGGGCTTAGGCTCCCCTACACTTAAGCCGCCAATTGCATACCCGGGAAAATCTAGGTCTGTAATCTCCTTAGCACTTTGTTCCCGTAAATCCCGATACATGCCACCCTGAATTATCCCGAACAGCGCTTGCTCCTGATGTTGATGAGCCTCTAGACAGCGCTTAGCCCAGCGAGTAGTTCGCTCTAAAGAAGCCTTGGCATATTCATGGGTACAGGGATATGGGGCACATTCGTCAAAGGCCATGGCAATAGTCGAACCTAAGGCCATTTGAATTTGGGTCGCTCGTTCTGGACTGATAAAATGACTGGACCCATCAATATGGGACTTAAAGGTTACACCCTCCTCAGTAATTTTCCGCAAGGGACCCAGGCTGAAGACCTGGTAACCACCACTATCAGTCAGAATGGGCCGATCCCAATTCATAAATTTATGGAGGCCGCCAGCCTCCTCTATCAACTCATGTCCTGGCCGCAGGTAGAGATGATAGGTATTACTGAGAATAATCTGAGCACCAATTGTCTTGAGCTCCTCAGGAGTCAAGGTTTTAACAGTTGCCTGGGTGCCTACTGGCATAAACACTGGTGTATCAATTACCCCATGTGGAGTATGGAGTCGACCCACTCTTGCTCGAGTTTGTTTGCATTCCTTAATTAGTTCATATTTTACCACCATTTTATATGATACCACCTTATATTAATTAATCAGTATTTGTTATATTATCAGCATGGCGTCCCCGAAACTAAAAAAGCGATATTTGTGACGCACTGCCAATTCGTAAGCTGACAGGACGTTTTCTCTACCTGCAAAGGCACTTACTAACATTAGCAGAGTTGATTTAGGAAGATGAAAATTGGTAATCAGCCCATCGATGGCCCGCAAGGGACAACCTGGATAAAGAAAAATGTCTGTCCAACCCTTGCCTGGGCAGACCACGCCCTCCGCATTGGTAACACTTTCCAGGGTCCGAGTGGTAGTTGTACCTACTGCGATTACCCTACCACCCTGGTTCTTAACATTATTAATTGCTGCTGCTGTTTCACCAGAAACTTCATAATATTCTTTGTGCATTAAGTGTTCCTGGAGCTTTTCCACTTTCACCGGACGAAAAGTACCTAAGCCAACATGGAGTAACACCTTTTGAATGCCAACACCTTTAGCACGGATTCGCTCCAAGAGCTCAGGGGTAAAGTGCAAACCGGCGGTTGGGGCTGCTGCCGAACCCTCTTCCTTAGCATAAACAGTCTGATAGCGATTGCGATCTTGGAGTTGCTTGGTGATATAGGGAGGTAAGGGCATTTGACCCAGCCGGTCTAAAATTTCCTCAAACACGCCCTGGTACTCAAAATGCAGAATTCTGCCTCCGGCCTCAGTGGTGTCTAGGACCTTTGCCACCAGTTCTCCCGCGCCAAAAACAATGCTAGTACCCGGCCTAGCCTTTTTACCAGGTCGAACTAAGACCTCCCAGTTATCCTGGTCCAGCCGGTTGAGCAGGACCACCTCAATTTTGGCTCCGGTGCCTTCCCTAGTACCATATAACCTGGCGGGGATTACTTTGGTTTCATTCAGTACTAATAAATCTCCCGGATTTAAGTAGTCTACCAGATCCCGAAAGAGCTTTTCTTCAAGCTCACCCGTGTGGCGTGCTAACACCAAAAGCCTAGAGTAATCTCTAGGCTCCACTGGTTCTTGAGCAATGAGTTCTTCCGGGAGGTGATAATCAAAATCTGCAACTTGCATGAGGTTCATCCTTTATCTTTATTCCCCGTAGTTTTCGACCAGGGTGATATCTGTATAATAATACTGCAAAATACTTCTAAAGTCACTACCTGCCTGTGCCATTCCTCGTGCGCCCCACTGTGACATCCCAATCCCATGGCCCCAGCCTGAGCCTCGGAAAACTACCCCCGTAGGCTTTTGTTCAGGGCCAATATTTAACCAGATTTCCCGCGGCCCACTCTTTAAACCAAAGGTAGATCTAATTACATCAGCATTAAACAACTTTTCCGATTTTGGGTTGCCAGTCTGGTCTGTCCCTTCCACTCGCAGTATCTGAATTCGATTACCGGAGGATGCCATTTTTTCAACCACGATATTGCTAATGGTGGCAAAATTCCAACCCTTCACTGATAAGAGCTTGGCCCTAACCTCATCGATAGTCATGATTCCACTGGCCGGATATTGCCAATTATAGTGCAGGGAATTCATATCTAGCGTATCTACTTTTGCCTTCAGGTAACTAGTAGGATAGTTCCAGACATCCTCACTATTCTCAGTATATCCACCACTACTAGAATGATATACAGCATTAATGGGCTTGCCTTGTGCTAGCATGATCACACCTTGGGTAGCATCTACTGCGGTGTTGGTCCGCTCTTTTTCGGCAGTGTAACCCCCGTAAACCTGACTGAGATCAGTTGCCGTGACATCAAAACCACTGCTGGCAAAGCGACCTGACTGTTTTTGGAGCAAGACATAATTGCGGGCTGCCACAGCTTGAGCCTTCAAGGCTTCCAGCGGCCAACTACTAGGCATTTCCGCTGGCACTACGCCATACAAATACTTTTCTAATGGCAATTCGTTGACGACGGTCAGGGTGTTTTGGTTATTTAGAGTGAATTCTAAATTACCTCGATACTGTTTATTATTGACTGTGAAAAGATTATTGGTGGCCGGATCAATTTTTCTGGCCTGCAAAGGACCAGCATAGGTACCCTTCATTTGACCATTGGCATTGACTGTAATGCCACTACTTAGTCTAGGAACCCCGTCTTCGGCTGTCATGAAGGCGTTTTTGAGCCCGATATTTAGGGGATCGCCTGCTTGACCCTGCACATACAGCCCCTCAGTAGGTTGGAGCACTGTTGTGCCGGCATTGTTTAAGATATAGATTTCACTTGAGCCTTCGGGCGTTACCTGGATACTGTCACCAGTGTTAAGATTTGCTATAATCTTCCCACTGGTAGTGTCTATTAGCTGATAACCCCCATCAGTGCTAAAGCTTTGCTGTGAGGAATTAGTACTTAAGCCAACTCTAATTAACATATCGGTTTGAGCCAAAGCCCCCTGTGAGTTCACAAAGAAAAAGCCCCCGACTGCTAATAGTAGGGTACCCAGACTCAGAATCAGTAGTTTAGTTTTAGGCTGTTGCTTGTCTGTCATGTCAATGTCCCCTCTCACCTGGAAAAAGCTCCAAGGTTTAGGTTAAATATTCGACATGAGGCAGGTATTTCCTGCTAGTTATTTGGGTCAGGTCAGGTATCTGCTGTGCTTTGGGGTCTGTTATCGGGTCACAGGTCGGGTATCTGCTTACTTTGGGGTCTGTTATTTAGGTCACAGGTCAGCTACTGCCAGTTAGTAGCGTATAGTTCCATACCTAGTAATTCTAAAGCTTGGCATCTACCACAAGGGCATCCCACATCCCTACGTCGCTTTGCTCCTAGGGCTGCGTCACTCTTGAAATTGACCAAGCTCGGCGTACACGTTATGATGCATAGTAGTTCCGCATAAGTGCAGGCTTCTACCTTCACTACATTCGGTACAAGCCAAGCTTTCTTTACCGTGTTTCGTCCGTGTTCACCGGCGAGCTTGTCGGCGTCCTGCCTCCAAGGTCAATTTCAATGCATACCTGCACTAAGAATTACTAAGGTACTCCGCTAAATTGCCACTTAACTGGCAGATAGCTGCCCTGTTGCTAAACGGTCAGAATAAGGGCAGATACCTGGGCGGACCAAACTAAGGTTGTATGAGCAGCGGAGATTGAGCCTTCACTAACGTAATCTGGGCTCAGAATCCCCCAGTCCACCCCCTAGTACTGCCTGAACGTTCTCATACTGAGGAGAACAACCCCGGTCTGGTTACCTGCCGTAACCCCAAAGCTGGCCCAGGGCTGGCTACCAGTTGGTTTAGGACGGCCTAGCGGAGGACCGTAGCATTTCTTAGCGCAGTGTGCATACCACAAGGGCATCCCGCTTCCCTAAGTCGCTATGCTCCAAAGGCTGCGTCACAGCAGAATTTGCCCCGACCACAAAGACTGAGGGGCAAGCCTAGGTTAGTGACCTGCCACCTCCCTAAAGCTGGCTCAGGGCTGGCTACCAGTAGGTTTAGGAGGGCATGGCGGAGGACCGTAGCATTTCTTAGCGCAGTGTGCATACCAC
>CAZKEO010000181.1:0-5035 GCA_964551785.1 uncultured Eubacteriales bacterium
TATTTATTGCGGTGGCTATTATCGTTCTAGCCCCGGCAGTGATCACCATGAGTAGATAATCAAGACCAGGATTAATTAAAATGGAAAATTTGAAGGAGGAGGTGAGCATATGAAAAGATTGTTATGCGATTTTTTTCAGGAGGAAGACGGAATCCAGACTTTGGAGAGGGTAATTATTTTAGTTGTACTGGTCAGTATTGCTTTTGCTTTTAAGCGTACACTGCTCTCCTGGTACAATGAGCTGATGACTCAATCAACCCTGGTTAATACAGCTACTCCGGTACCTGCGGAGCCCAGCTTGAACTTAGGCAAATAAGCATCGAACTCTGGACTGAATGGGGTATATTTTGGGTTAAATAGGCAGGTGGCTGGGGATGAGGTTAGCCAGAATTTCAAAGTTACTAAAAAGTGTTAGCGGCAGCTATACCCTTGAGGCAGCCACAATTATTCCTTTTATTTTGCTGCTGTTAATTAGTCTGGTTTTTTTGGCGATGTACCTTTATCAACAGCTGTTTTTGCTGGACACCGTGATTTATTCAGCCAAACAACGGGCTGCTACTTGGGATAATAGTCACAAAAAGATGGAGGACGGCTTTCAGACGGTGTTAGCCGATGACGGGCTCTATTGGCAGTTGCTCAATGATAATTTGGTGGGAGCAAACTCTACCTTAGTTAGCCAGAAGCTAAGCTATGGTGAGCGATTCATCCGTTCTACCTTAGCGCAGGGTGCATTCCGAAGCCAAGCCAACGAAATTAAGTTAGAGTATACTAATCAACTGCTCAAGCGAACTGTGAAAGTCAAGGTTACTGAGAACCCCCTGCTGCCAGTCGCTTTGTTTAATAACTTCCTTAACTCTCAACTGGTTGTTGAGGCGGAAGCCGAGGTAGTAGAACCTGTGGAATTCATCCGAAATATTGATTTAGCCGAACGCTATGGTCGGGAGTTGGCTTCCGGGCTAGGGGGCTTAATAAATCCGCTTGCTCAGGAAGAGCAACAACCCAAGCAAGCTAGATTAGTGTATGCCAGCTCTCAAAGCAAGGACAAGCTTTATCACTATCCAAATTGTTTTCATATTGGTAATATCAAAAAAGGCAATCTTCAAACCTTGCCAGAAGTTGCAGCAATTAGTCAGGGGTATGGACTCTGCCTGCACTGTGCCAAGGGTAAGTTGAATAAATGAAGTGGGCCAAAAATAGGGAGTCAATATGGAGAGATATAGAAAGCTGATTTGGGATCAACGCGGTACAATTACCATTTACTTAGTAATAATATTTCTCGCTCTGGTAATCTTTCTAGGGTTATTTGTTGACCTAGCCAGAATTAAGATTGCCCAAAATCAACTGCGCAGAGTGGCTAATGCAGCAGCCCGCTCAGTATTGGCTGATTATAACACTGACTTGAAAGATAAATATGGTTTATTTGTGCTCAAACGCCCAGAATATCAACAAGATTTTCATCAATATGCTGCTACTAATCTCACGGTTTCTGCTGGTACTAATTTTAATTTACTCGATTACCGTTTGGAGGACAGCAACTTAATCTTTGCGCAACCCTTAAGTGATCCTGAGGTCTTGAAACAACAGATTCTGGATGATATGAAATATACCGCCCCCATTGAAATCACCAAAGGTCTAATCAATAAACTGAAACCACTAGCAGAGCTAGTGGGAGCCTATCAGGGTCAAAAAAAACAGAGTGAAAGTCAGGAAGCTGTCAACGCTAAATTCCAGGAAATTCGAACCCTAAATCGAGAGAATGCTCAAATAGAACAGGAACTTCAGAAGCTCAAAAGAGGAAGTCCCCCTAACAAAACAATCAGTCAAGCGCAAACAGTGGCACAGTTAGAGGCCACACTGCAAGCAAAGCAGGACCAGGTCAAACGGCTCAGAGCAGAGATTCAACAACAAATGCCGGAATTCACAGAAGAACCTGAACAGCAAACGGTTAAAGCAGGGCAACTAGCCAATCAAAGGCGTTGTCAAGCCAAGTTCGGCTATAGTAACCTGCTGGCTAGTTTGCTTGGAAACCAAGTCCAGGATTTTAGCGATGGAAAGACTAATGACCAACTGGCACTAAACAATGCCCAACAGGTGGGGGAAATTGTCCAGGTAATCCAGCAAGAAAATAAATTAGCGAGCTACCGGAACGAAATATATATTAATGAATATGCGCTCACTTATTTTACCAATCTGGCTCAAGACCCACCAGCGGGAAAACAAGCGACAAGTGCTGAAGTGGAATACATTTTATATGGAGCGGGGCAAGGATTAATGAGCCCCCAAGCCAGGGCTGTTCAGCAACTTTATGGTACAAGATTTGCCCTGGACAGTCTAGCCTATTTTGCCTTTAGCAAGGTGGCACCTCCCGACTTTATCGCGCGATCCATTTATGCGCTCATGATGGGTGCGGGACAGGCCACTGCCGATACTTATCAATTATTAGCTGACCCTAATCAGAGTGTCCTAGTGGCAGAGATGCAGCCTAGATCGGCTAATCCTTTGGCAACTACCCAGCTAGAGCTCAACTATCAAGAACACCTAAGGTTATTTATGCTGTTAGATGCCTTGCAACTAACTGAAGCTGAGAAAAAAGCTAAGCTAACACGGATTGGTGAGCTAATTGGGCAAAAAGACAAGTTGGATTCGGCGCAGGCTTTTACCTTACTAGATGGCAACCTGCAAGTTTCTATTAAACTGTGGTTCTTTCCCCTCTCTGGAATCAGCCAATTGGAGCAGGGCCCTTTTGGAACAGAAATTAAAGCTGGTAGGGCATATCTGACTAAAAGTGTGGAGCTAGGTTATTAGTGAGGTGATTAAGTTGCCTAAAGTACTGCAGAATTGCAAGGGCAGTTTAACTTTGGAAGCAACCATTGTGTTCCCAATCTTTTTGGCGCTCTTGTTATTGATAATTAATTTTATCAAGGTAGCTCTGGTCTATGTAGCGATGGATCATGCGGTCAGTGAGACTACCAAGCAAATTGCGACTCAGTCGTATCCTCTGAAGTATTTGTACACCGACCGTAAGCTTGATTTTTTAGAAGGTGTTCAAGCAGAGTTGCTAACCAAAATTCTGCAGGGTGAAGCAATTGAAAAGTTGGTTCGTGAGAAGATTATCCAACTGTACCCCTTGGGGAAGCTCAAAAATGAGGATTTTCGAATTGCTCAGCTCAAGTTATATCATCCCAGCCCGTCACAAGGCCAGCCAGTGCTGATTAATAACCAGCCTTTAAATCAGGAAGATGTGCTGATTAGGGTGGAATATCAGGTAATGCTACGTGTCCCGTTTTTTCCTGCGCGGGAGCTAACACTATCGAATACAGCCTTAGAAAGAGCTTGGGTGGATGATTTGTAGAATCAGCGGGATGAAGGATTAGAAAAAGATGCTCAGCACCGAGTTATCTAGATGGGTGGTTGGAGGATGTTGGTTTTTGCTGTTAAAGCACTGCTGTTATCAATTGTCCTAAGTTTGGCCTTGTACTATGACCTCAAGGAACGCAAAATCAAAAACCTGCTAACTTTTCCGGCTGCAGTTGCTGGTTTGATCATTAATTATCTTGATTCGGGTAGTGGGGGGCTGTTGTTTGCTTTCCAGGGGTGGGTTTGTCCCATTGTATTATTGTTTATTTTTTATTACATCAAGGTGCTGGGGGCAGGAGATATTAAACTTTTTGCGGCAATTGGGGCAATTATGGGCTGGTCGTTTGTATTCTACAGCTTTATTTTCTCTGTGTATGTGGGTGGGATGATCGCCTTGATAATTTTAGTAAAAAGGAAAGCACTACAGATGCGTTTTCGTTATTTTTTTAATTATCTACAGGCGGTCTGGGTAGCGAAAAATCTCTTGCTTTATAGTACTAAGGAGGATTTAAGTGCTAAATTTAGTTTTGCTACAGCTATCGTACCTGGGACGATGCTACAGTTAGGCATTACAGTGTTAAGAATAAAGGGTGTGATCTAGTGGAGAACGGCTTGTGGGATTTTAAGGCTCATTATGAGCAAACAACGGAACAGCAGTTGTTGGTCTTGACGAAAAAGAACTTTAACCGGGAAGATATCATCGAGTACCAAGTGGAGATGATAGCGAAAAATATTTTGCCTGGCATTATTGGCCTAGAGGTTAGGGAAAGAGATGCTGAGGTGAAATTGGCCTATCAGATTACTGGTCTGGTAACTCTGGTGGAATACCTTCACAACCAGACGATTACAGCAACTGAATTGCTTGCTTTGATGGAACGTGTAGTCGTGGTACTCCAAGAATGCAAGAATTATTTTTTGAGTGAGACGGCCTTCTGCCTGAATGCTAATTATCTCTATGTTAACCCTGAGAGCGCTGAAGTGGCCTTAATTTATCTTCCAGTGGAGCTAAAACAAGATCTCGTGAGCAACTTAAAAGTTTTCTTTGTTAATCTTGTCACTAATTTAGCTAACCTAGAGCAGGCTGGAGACTTTGTGCCACAAGTGCTCCAATTAGTCAAAACTGAGGGCTTTAATCTCCTTGAATTTCGCCAGCAATTAAAGAAGTTGAAAATAGCCTATTGTAACCAAGCTGAGGGGTTTGATACGGAGCTGAAGCTGTTACCCACTAGTTCTGGCCCTGTCCAGGAGTATATAACGGTTGTACCACCCCAACAGAAAAAACCCGTTACTTCTTATGACAGGAAGCCACAAGTTTTTAACGGGTTCTTTACGATGTTAGTGATTAGTCTAGTCACTGTGCTATTTAGCGTGATTTATTTCTTTTTAAATTAATTAACAGCCAAATTTGCTCCGAATTAAAGTTAAATGACATCACAACCTCCATAAATGCTAATTTGCAGACGCCAGTTTAGGCGTCTTTTTACGTCTTTTCTACTGTTTCTGCGGAGAGTTGCTCCACCAGCTTTAATTGCAGGCGCTCTATTTCGAGTAGTTTATCCAGATGATGGCTCAGTATATGATCTAACTTCCGGTTTAACTCACGTACTTCTAACTCTGCTTTGAGGTTAATGCTGTAATCGTGGTCTGCCAGCATCCGGTCTTTTTTAGCATGGCGGTT
>CAZKEO010000182.1:0-5020 GCA_964551785.1 uncultured Eubacteriales bacterium
AGAAGCTGCGGAGCAATTTTTTCATAGTCAGCCACCATGGCCATTTCTTTCGTGATGATACCCTGACGTGCTTTTAACAATTGTGTCATTTCTGTTAACTCCTATCGTGTTTTTATTTTTTTAAACTCCTGCACAGCTGTTGTTGGATGGGGGCTACCAAGAATTGCCGAAATTATTGCCAACCCATCCGCTCCAGACTGGAGCACCTCACCTGCATTAATGGTGGTAAGCCCACCAATAGCCACGAGTTCGGTCTTGGGAAATTCGGCTTTGAGCCGGGAAATCAGTCCAAGTCCACAGGGTGGTAGAGTGTCTAATTTCGTGGCAGTTGCATAAATAGGGCCCAAGCCAATATAATCTGCTCCTTGTTGAATTGCTGTGACCGCTTGTTCGTACGTACTAGCAGAAACTCCGATAATTTTGTCACCTAGCAGTTTTTGAGCTACCTCTAGGGGAAGGTCACTTTGACCAAGGTGTACTCCGTCTGCTCCAACTGCCAGCGCTAGGTCTAATCTGTCATTAATCAGCAAGGGCAGGCGGTATTTATTTGTAAGCTCTCTGAGCTGCTCACCTTGTTGGTACATCTCCCGACCAGTGATCTGTTTGGCCCGGTACTGTAAAGCAGTAACTCCGGCTTGCAGACAGGCTTCCAATACCGAAAAAAAATCTGGCTGACTAAGATAGCTGTCATCTGTTAGCAGATATACGCTAAAATCCGCTGTAGGCGGTAACTGGAGCACTATTTCTTGTTCTAATTGATAGACTGCAAACCTCCCCTTTTTAAAAAGCTCTCCTCCATTCCCCTGGAGTTTAGAGAATTCCTCTAGCACCCTGAGGCTTTCTTCCACCCGTTTACAATTTGCTTTTAACAAGCCTTTTAAGTCACGCCGCTGCTGTTCTAGCGGATGTGGTTCTTTCCCAACATCGGTGGCTACTTCCCTGGATAGTAGCGGGGTGGGTTGAAAAGTTGCTTCCCCTTGCTTGAGCAGGTGCCTTAGTGCTTTTAGTCTCTCAAACAACTTTTGGTCATTGAGTTGAAACCGACAAATTTCCTCCACCACTCGTAAGCCTTCACGGGCTCGGTTGAGGTTGGCATCGAGGATACGTCCATAATCCATTGACATGTACTCCTAACGTTTTAATTTGAGGTCTTTTGGGGCTTGCATTTACCGGTCGGATACCTGCTCCGGTCCGGTGCTAGTAGTTCGATGCCGGTCAGCTCTAAGTTTGCTGGTTTAATAAATTTCATCCGACCCTTGCGAGTGGTCGTCCATGACCACCGCAAGGGCGTGCAACGTCCTATTGCACGGGATGAATTTATTAACCAGCTGCACTAAGACCTGAACACGGCACAGAACTAAATCGCACCTAAACCGGAGCAGGTATCCACCCTGAGCTATATAGTTACATAGTCTTAGAGTCCTTAAAGAGAAATTTGGACTGAGCCAAACTGTTCTCTGGCCTTGTACATCGACTCATCGTCTACCCAGGTCTCCTGCCCGGCGAACAATCAACCTGTGAGGGTACGAAGGGTAGCGTGGTTATCTGGAGTGGCACCTTACGGAGTTTCCGTAGGAAATCACTGCGAGATTCCGTTGCGGAGGACACTGCGACCCTAGGAACAGCAGTAGGTGAGTTTGTCCGGAGCAGGAAACGAGCAGATGATTTCCTAGGAAGCAAAGTACAGTGCCCGGAAGGTAACCACGCCACCCTGAGTAGACCCAGAGCAGGATTTATCGCCAAATTAAAAACCGCTTCCCGTCGAGACAGGAAGCGGCATAAAAGCTACTTTTTCCTCTCCCTCCGCTGGTATTATCCAGAACAGGTTCATAGGGTAAACTTCTTCAGCATGAAGTTTTCTCAGCCAGACTCATCCAGCACCCCTGAGGTAACTTATTCAATTTGGTAAAAAACTATACTAATTTGATTTGCTTTGTCACTAACTCAGCCACCTGACCGAGGGCTTGATCCAGTTTCGCTGGATTCTTGCCACCAGCTTGAGCTAGATCCGGCCGACCGCCACCACCGCCACCGGTAACTTTCGCTACTTCTTTCACGATGTTACCAGCATGTAGACCTTTGGCAGTTAAATCTTTGGTGACTAAGGCTAGCAGGTTAACCTTATCCTCACCAGCAACAGCTCCTAAAACCACTACACCGGAACCCAGTTTATCACGGAACATATCGCCCATCGAACGTAGAGCATCCATGTCTGGCGCTGCAACTTTCGCCGCTAAAACCTTGACACCTTGTACTTCGATAACTTGCTCCAACAGGCCATCAACTTCATATTTAGCCAGCTTACTCTGTAAGTAGTTCAGCTCCCGTTCTTGCTCTTTGACGGTATGTACCAAGCCTTCCACCTTACGTGCTAAATCACCAAGCCCTTGGGCTTTTACTAGATTACTAATCAGGGCAAGTTCTGTTTCCTGCTCTGCAAAATATTGCAGAGTACCTTTACCGGTGACCGCTTCAATCCGGCGCAGGCCAGCTCCAATACCACCCTCGCTGATAATCTTAAATACTCCCATTTGGGCAGTTGCCTTCAAATGTGTACCACCACAAAGCTCCATACTATAGGCTTGCTGTGCAGTAGCAGTTTGCTGTGGTTCAGCTTCAACCATTCTGACAATCCTGACCACATCACCATATTTTTCGCCAAAGAGGGCTGTTGCCCCCATTTTCCGGGCTTCCTCAAGACCAGTTTCTAGAGTTTCCACCTGCAGGTTGGCGAAGATCATCTCATTAACTCTCTGCTCAATCTTCGATAATTCTTCGGCAGTTAAACTGCTTAGGTGGTTAAAGTCAAAACGCAAGCGCTCAGGATCTACTGCCGAACCAGCTTGGTTAACATGGTCACCTAATACTTCTTTTAAAGCTTTATGCAGTAAGTGGGTAGCTGTATGGTTGCGGGCCGTTGCCATCCTTTTGGCTTGATCATAGCTGGCCTCTACCTGTTCCTCCAGCTGAATTGTTCCGCTTTCCATCTTGCCCAGGTGGATTAGTAAGTTATTATAGCCCTTAATGGTATTGGTAATCTTAATCCGGCAGTTATCTGATGTTAAATAGCCAGCATCCCCAGCCTGACCACCACTCTCGCCATAAAACGGAGTTTGATCGAGGATTACTTGAACATCCTCACCCTCTTCAGCCAGCTCTACTTGAATACCTTCCACAACCAAAGCTGTGACCTTGGCACTGACCTTTTGTTCAGAATAACCTAAGAAGATAGTCGGGCCTTGTTTTTGGCCAAGTTCAGCATACAGCTCTTGTAATTGAGTGACGTTTCCAGACTCGTTTCTCGCTGCCCGAGCCCGATGGCGCTGTTCTTGCATTGCTACTTCAAAACCAGCCTTGTCGACAGTTAGGCCGTGTTCTTCCGCTGCATCTTCTGTTAAATCAACGGGAAAACCATAAGTATCATAGAGGGTAAAAGCTTGTTGACCGGAGATTTGGTTACCACCTTCGGCCTTCAACTTATTAACCATCTCTTCCACAATGCGCATCCCATCATGCAGGGTCACATGGAAGCGCTCTTCTTCCAGCTTAATGACTTGCTGAACATAAGCCAGTTTTTCTAATAATTCAGGGTAGGAACTGCGCATCAGGTTGGCCACTACAGGTACTAATTTAAACAAGAAGGGCTGATTAATTTCCAGTACCTTGCCAAAACGTACTGCCCGGCGTCAAATCCGTCTCAGGACATAGCCTCGTCCTTCGTTACTGGGTAGTACTCCATCACCAATCAAAAAAGAACAAGAGCGAGCATGGTCAGCAATCACTCGGAATGGAAAGCCTCGCTCATCACGGTGATAAGTTTTGCCACAGATTTGCTCTACAGCTTTGATGATGTCTTGAATTAAGTCAGTATCATAATTACTGGGCACATTTTGGACAACCGCTGTTATCCGTTCCAAGCCCATCCCGGTATCTATACTCGGCCGCGGTAATGGTAACATCGTCCCGTCAGCACTACGGTTATACTGCATAAACACTAAGTTCCAGATTTCTAGGAAACGGTCACATTCACAAATCCCAATTCCACAGTTATCTGAACATGAGTATTGCTCACCACGGTCAATCAGAATTTCGCTACAGGGACCACACGGCCCAGTATCACCCATTGACCAGAAGTTGTCCTTTTCTCCAAGGCGAATAATTCGCTCTTCAGGAATTTCGGCGATTTCGCGCCATAAGTCAATCGCTTCATCATCATCTAAGTAGACAGTGGCATACAATTTATCCTTAGGCAAGCCCATCCGTTCAGTTAAAAATTCCCAGGCAAAAGTAATGGCATCACGTTTAAAGTAATCCCCGAATGAGAAATTGCCTAACATTTCAAAGAAAGTATGGTGTCTGGCTGTACGGCCAACTGTATCTAAGTCATTATGTTTTCCCCCGGCCCGTACACATTTCTGGGAAGTTGTGGCCCTTTTGTAGTTTCTCTCTTCCAAACCCAAAAAGACATCCTTAAACTGGTTCATGCCCGCATTTGTAAATAATAAGGTGGGGTCTTCATGGGGCACCAGTGAGGAACTAGCTACTCTGGCATGACCTTTTTCCTCAAAATACTGAAGAAACTTTTCCCGGATTTCGTTGCCTGACAACATAATTATTTACCTCCCCCGCCGTAAAGCTAGCAATATTATACAGAATGGTCAGATTATTGTCAACCAAAGGCGAATTATCCAACAAGTTTTAAAAAGATATATCTACCTATTACTTTGATGATCGCAGCCACTGGCAGGCTAACTAACATCCCCAAAATCCCACCCAACTGCCCCCCTGCTAACAGGGAAAATATAATTAATAATGGGTGTAAACCCAAAGCATCACCCAAGATTTTTGGCGAAATAATATTACATTCGATCTGTTGTACAGCAAAATAAATTAGTACAACATAGAGCGTTAATTGCCAAGATTGGACTATAGCGATGGCTATAGCAGGAACAGCCCCCAAAAAGGGTCCAAAAAAGGGTAGCAGGTCAGCTACCCCTGCAATAATGCCGAGCAGGAGCGC
>CAZKEO010000183.1:0-5018 GCA_964551785.1 uncultured Eubacteriales bacterium
CAGCCAAAATTAACTTTGCCTTAGCTAGCTTAAACATTACTTACGAGGGCAATCTGGAAGATATTATCCGCGCTGTAGAGGCCAGTGGCTATGATGCTGAAATAACAAAAAGCTATAATGACCCGGTGACTGACCACCCTGAGCAAGCAACTCAGCTTAAGTCAAAGTCAACCTGGTGGCGGCAGCACCGTAAAAATGCTTTAACAACGCTTTCAGGGTTACTGACAGCTAGTGGCTTACTGCTGGCCTATCTGGGTATGACCCCAGCCGATGTCGTGCCGATCTACCTGCTTGCCATTTTGAGTGGGGGCTATTATCTGGCCAAAAGCGGTATTGCTGCCCTCAAGGTCTTTAGCTTGGATATGAATTTTCTGATGACAGTGGCTGTCGGGGGAGCAATTGCGATTGGGGAATGGAGTGAAGCAGCGACAGTGGTCTTTCTCTTTTCGCTGGGCAATGCCTTGCAGGCTTATACGCTGGAAAAGACGCGCAATTCCATCCGTTCTTTGATAGCCTTATCACCCACTGAAGCCCTAATTATTCGTAACGGTCAGGAGATGTTACTGCCCTTATCGGAGATATTGGTAGGTGATACCTTAATCGTAAAGCCTGGTGAGCGTATTGCCATGGATGGCAAAGTAATTGCTGGTAGTTCTGCTGTCAATCAAGCTCCCATTACCGGGGAGGCCATCCCTGTCAGCAAACAGTTCGGGTCTGAAGTTTATGCTGGCACCCTAAACGGGCAGGGTTCGCTGGAGATTGCTGTGACCAAATTAGTGGCTGATACTACATTAGCTAAAATTATTCACCTAGTCGAAGAAGCTCAGGCTCAAAAAGCCCCTTCCCAGCAGTTTGTCGATGTCTTTGCGAAATATTACACACCTTTGGTAATCCTGTTGGCTGTGGCGATTACGCTAATACCCTATGCTTTTTTTGCTCAGCCTTTTAGCCTGTGGTTTAAAAAGGCTTTGATTCTGCTAGTCATATCCTGTCCCTGCGCGCTGGTAATTTCCACACCCGTCTCAATCCTAGCTGCCATCAGCAGTGCTGCCCGCAAGGGAGTTTTGATCAAGGGTGGTGCTCACCTGGAAGCTACTGGGGCTTTGAGGGCAATAGCCTTTGATAAAACTGGCACCTTAACACATGGCAGGCCAGAAGTTACTGAGGTGATCCCATTTGGCAACTGGCAACAGGAACAAGTCTTAGCACTGGCTGCCAGCATAGAAAACAGAGTACAGCATCCTTTAGCAGAGGCCATCGTAGCTGCTGCTGGCAAACTGGGAATCCAATTAGCAGCAGGTCAAAACTTTGTAGCAATCATCGGTCAAGGTGCACAAGCGGAAATTGACGGCCAAACTTATTACGTTGGTAATACCAGGTTATTTCAGGAACTGGGGGTGGATCTCACCAGTCATACTACAGCGATCAACCGCCTGCAAGCCCAAGGTCAAACGGTGATGCTGGTAGGTAATCAGGTAGAACTCTACGGGTTAATCGCGGTGGCAGATCTACTGCGGGAAGAAAGTAGCCAGACCATCCGCCAGCTCAAAGCAACCGGGCTGCAAAAAATCATCCTACTGACAGGTGATAACCATAGCACAGCACAAGCCATCGCTCAGCAAACCGGCATCGAGGAATTTCGGGCCGAATTACTGCGCCAAGATAAACTAACAGTGATCAAAGAATTAATGGCACAATATGGCAAAGTAGGCATGGTAGGAGATGGAATAAATGACGCTCCAGCCTTAGCTGCTTCCACCGTGGGAATCGCGATGGGTGGTGCTGGGACAGATACAGCCTTGGAAACAGCCGATATTGCCTTAATGGCTGATGATTTATCTAAATTAGCCTATGCAGTCCAATTAAGTCGCCAAACTTTACGGGTTATCAAAGAAAATATTGCCTTTTCCCTGCTAGTTAAAGTAATATTTATATACCTAACCTTTTTAGGAAGAGCTAACCTCTGGATGGCTGTGTTTGCCGATACCGGCGCAGCCTTATTGGTTATAGCCAATGGTATGAGGTTATTTAGGGTGAAGTAGGGGGGCAAAAAGCATGTTGAATACTTTCCCAGGGCAAGTTTCCGCGAGTGTTTATCAATTGGGAAATTACTATTTTCGTACCTATCTGGTCTGTGGTGAATGTTGTGCCTTAGTGGAAGGCGGGGTTACCAGCTCGGCAACCCAGGTGATTCGGCAAATTGCCGAACTCGGCATTGAACCGGAGCGAATCCAGTATTTGGTGATTATGCATGCTCATCATGACCATATGTGTGGGGTTCCAATTCTGCAAAAAGCTTTTCCCAACCTGAAGATCTTAGCCAGTGCCTCAGCAGCTAAAGTGTTGGCAAAGGAAAAGGTAGTCCGTGGTTTTTATTTGGAAGATCGGCCGATAGCTGAAATCCTGAACCAAAAAGGGATTGCCGAGGATGTTATTGAGCTAGAGGATTTACCTGCTACTATTAAAGTCGACGCTATCATTAAAGAGGGTGACACTTTAAAATTGGGTCCAGCTACAACCTTGCAGTTCCAGTTGGCACCTGGACATAGTCCCTGCAGTATTGCTGCCTATTTTTTAGAGGAGCAGGTGTTGTTCCCCACTGATTGTGCTGGTTATCCAGTTGCTAAGGATCATGTCTGGTCCGTTTACTTTTATGATTATCACGCATATCTGACTAGTTTAGCCCGTCTACTGACCTTTGAGGTAGCTGTCCTGGCGGCGCCACACGACTTAGTGCTAATGGGTAAAGAAATCGTGCACCAACATTTGCAGTTAGCACTAGAATCTGCGCAAAAGCAAAATGCCGCCATTATTGCAGACTACCAAAGTGGCAAAACCCCAGAAGAAATTAGTATGGAAATGTATCACCGCATCTTCAAGGCAGGCTTGACTAATTATTCGGTAAAAACTATCAAAGGATGTATTGACCTCTTGGTCCGTAGAAGCTTGGAGACTGCCGGAATTGAATGGAAAGCTAGCTAGACTAGTGGCATAATTCCCCTCCTTGGACATATTTATTAGGAAAATGTGTAAAGAGGGGGTTTGCTCAAGATGAAGATTTTAACCTTTAAGCGTCAGCTTTGGCAACGCTTGATTAGCAAACAATTACTTAGAAAACGCTTCAGTTTTAAAGGTATGTTCCAAATGGTGCTCACTTTGACAGTATTAGTTGGAGTTGTGTTCGCTCTGACTTGGACCCTGTTTCCTACTAGCATACCAATCTTTGGTCAAAAAGCTGACTTTGACAACCAAACGGTTAAAAACACCCAAAAGATGCTCGCAGAAGGTAGATATATCTTTCGTTATGATACTTTCGGTGACGAGGCTTTCTGGGGTGATACGCTCAAACTGCATCAAGCAGTAGCAGGAGCTCAGTATGGGGGAGTAGGGCAGGGCTTGCCCCCTAGAGTTGCCCAGACTTTAGGATTGAAAATCGATGTTGAAGCACTTCCAGCTGATATCATCAAATTAGTGCAAACCAACAAATTAAACCTCGATGATCCCGCCACCACACTTTACCTCTTAAAAAACAACGCAGTGCTAGGGGTAACAGGTTTCTTTGATAAGCAGGGAAGGCTTTGTTCCATAGGGATCCAGTGTGCGCTCTGCCATTCTGTGGTGGATAATTCGATTGCGCCAGGAATTGGCCATCGTTTAGATGGCTGGGCCAACCGAGATTTGAATATTGGTGCTATTATCGCACTGGCACCCAATTTGCAACCATTTACTGACTTGCTTGGTAAAGACGACGCAACTGTTCGGAAGGTGCTCAATAGCTGGGGACCAGGCAAGTTTGATGCTGAACTGCTGTTGGATGGCAAAGCCTTTCGACCAGATGGTAAACCTGCCGCGACTCTGTTGCCACCTGTGTTTGGCCTCGCCGGAACGAACTTGCATACCTGGACTGGCTGGGGTTCAGTACCCTATTGGAATGCTTTTGTAGCTAATATCGCCATGCAGGGTAAAGGACGCTTTTTTGACCCCAGGTTAAACAACGCTGAGCAATTTCCTATCGCCGCTAAAGCAGGCTTTGCCAATATAGATCGCCAACCAGATTTAATTACTGCCAAGCTACCTGCGCTCCACCTCTATCAAATCAGCTTGGTGGCACCGTTGCCACCTAACACCAGCTACAATAAACAAGCTGCAACACGGGGAGCCGCCATCTTTAACGGCAAGGCTAGATGTGCCACCTGCCATGTACCTCCGATCTTTACTGAACCTGGCTGGAGTATGCATACCGGTCAAGAAATCGGGATAGACAATTTTCAAGCTGATCGTTCGCCGAACAAAAGCTACCGGACGTCGCCCCTGAAAGGACTGTGGACACACCAAAAAGGTGGTTTTTATCATGACGGACGTTTTGCCAATCTTCCAGCTGTTGTAGAACACTATGATAGTGTATTGAAACTAAACTTATCTGCCCAAGAAAAACTAGACCTTGTAGAATATCTAAAATCCCTTTAATTCCAAGTAGTCTGCCGAAAACTCCCAACTCGGTTGGTGAGCATGTCTGGCAGACTATTTTTTGTACTATTGGCAGGGATTAACAACAAGTGTGTAGAAACTAAACCCAAGTAAGCTAATAATGCAGATTAGTGTCGATAGAGCACTGACAGAGTATTATTAACAGGGAGGCAAGATGGCTCGCGAAGTATTGCTACAGCTTAAAAACATAGTCAAAAAATACCGATCCGTTACCGCGATTGATCGGCTTAACCTAGAGATCTACCAGGGAGAAATCCTAGGTATCTGGGGTCCGAACGGGGCAGGTAAATCTACTTTGCTTTCCATGATTGCCACTGTCAGCCAACCTACCTCGGGAGAGATTATCATTGACGGTCAAAGTCTCACCAATTCGAAAGTAGCATTGAAGCAAATGATTGGCTATGTGCCCCAAGAAATCGCCCTTTACTTGCCTTTAACCGGCTGGGAAAACTTAGACTTCTGGGGTAAATTATATGGCCTCAAAGGTTCCCAGTTAAATCAAAGAATTACCGCGGTTACAAGCTTTGTGG
>CAZKEO010000184.1:0-4988 GCA_964551785.1 uncultured Eubacteriales bacterium
TCCGGCTCGGGATGGTGTAAACAAGCTCTTGTAAGGCACCTAAATGACAACCCCAACCGCAGTACAATCTTCCACCAATTAATACTGTAATTAGCAGTGCTACCCCTACGATAATACGAGGCTTGAAGATCACACCCGTGGTACCATAAATATAAGCGGCGTCTTTAATCATCCCTAGGGGATTGGGGTCAGAACCCAACACAAAACCTAGGATGATTACTACCCCAGCCGAAAACAGCAACTTAAGCTTGTTTGAGGCTAACCTTTTCCTGAGTAGGAAGGCAGACCCTATAATTATAATTAGCCACAGCAGTAGTTTAGCAAATATGACCGGCCAATTTTTATTATTCTCGAGTTGTTGTTCGATGATTGCTTTTCGAAGGACGTTTTCCAGAACACTTAGCTCTTTACCCTTTAATAAAACGGTCAAGTTGGTGTTAGGGTTGATGGTGTCAGCAACTCCTAAAGCTTTTGCTACTTGTTTGATAGAAGTATTGTTAAAACTGGCTGCTTCCTGGATAGTCATTGAGGAATCTAACTGAACTTTCACGGTAGGAATTTGTTCTGCTGCATGTACGATAGGGCTAAAACTAAAGCATAAAAACATGAGCAAACTAAACATTAAGCCACGACTGATTTTTTTCATTACTTTCCCCCCCTGTCAAGAATTATAATACTAAACAAAAATTACGCACGTGATGAGTTTAGCATAATAATGTGACATTTTTGTGTCATAATATCAAAAAGTTTAAATTCGCAGACTCACAGTTAAGAGTTTGCTTTTTTTATGGCACTCCATCCACTCTGGCTGCATAAGATAAAACTATCCCTGGTGGCATGGGCATTTCGCCTGGGATTTAAACCCCGAGGAGGGCATGTTATGGGCAAATTAGACAAACAGGAATTAAGGGCAGTAGTTGAAGAATATGGGGCTAAACTTCGAAAACTTACCGTTATCCAGGATAATGTCTACAAGGTGGTGACAGATAAAGGAGTTTGGTGCCTAAAACGGGCTGACTTTGGAGAGTCCAAAGCCCGTTATCTCTGTGCTATCCAATGGTATTTGGCCGAAAAAGGCTTCCCTAAGTTTGCCCGTTTGGTCAATACCAGTAGTGGCAAACCCTACGTAAAAAGAGGCACGAATATATACTTGGTGAACATCTGGTTGGATGGAGAGAAATGTGACTTTGACAATCTATATCATTTGGAGGCAGCGAGTCGGACACTGGCGGAGTTTCATTGTTTTTCCCGGGGCTTCGTTGCCCCAAGTGGTGCCAAAGCCAAAGTTATGTGGAATCGATGGCCTCAAACTTTTGCCTGGCGCTTGAGAGATCTGCTGGAATTTAAAGAGCAGGTATTCTGTAAACGCTGGTTAACTGAGTTTGATCGTAAATTTATCACTAATGTTGACTATTTTTATCAGATGGGCCAGCAGGCTCTGCGCACTTTCGCTTTTTATGACTATCCGCGTGTTGCAGCTATGTCTAGGGAAATGGGTTTTTTCACCCACCGGGATGTCGCTGCCAGAAATTTTGTGGTTAAGGGAGATGGTGAAAGTTATTTAATTGACTTTGACTATAGTCGCTACGACCTCAGAGTGAATGACCTTTGCAGACTGATCGAACGAAGTCTAAAAAAACAGCAATGGGAAATTGACAGGGCTGACCTGATCTTAGAAATTTATCAGGAAATCAACCCCTTAACTAAAGCAGAACTCCCTATCATGTTAGGATTTTTTCAGTTTCCTCAAAAATTCTGGCGCTTATCAGAACGCTATTACCGGAGCAAAAAAAATTGGCCAGAAAAAGAGTTTAATGATAAATTAAGCAAGTTAATTGAGCAGAAGTCTCAAAAAGAACGTTTCATCTGGGAATTTGCTCAGCGCTATTGCTAAAGGAGGAACCAGGGTGGAAGCTTTAAGTGATCTAACCATTCAGTCGCTATTAAATAATTGGGGGTTGCAGGCACTAGCAGTACAGCAAGTCAGAGAGGTCTATCAGGTTCAGACTCAGGCTGGCCCAATTTGTTTTAAAGAGGTGAGAGAAAAAGCAGGGAAACTGCAATTTATTGCACAAGCTCTCAGGCATCTGGAAAGTAGAGGCTTTTCCAAAATGGCAGCTTTTCGGTTAACCCTCGCAGGTCAACCCTATGTAATTGAAAATAACAAATTCTATATAGTTACCACCTGGTTAGAGGGCCAAGAACCGTCTTATAGCAACCCGGTGCAGATTGGGGCAACTGCTCGTACCTTAGCAGAATTTCATATCGCAGCTGAAAATTTCGTCGTGCAAGGGGAAGCGGAAGCCAAGGTTAAGGTAGATAAGTGGAATCAGAAGTTAAAAAAACAGTTAATTGAATTAGTAGATTTCTGTTCCCAAGCTGAGAATAGCGATACACCAAGTGCTTTTGATCAACTGCTACGTCAAAACAGCCCTTGGTTAGGACAACAAGCGCTAGCTGCTTGCCAAATGTTGACTGGCACCTTATATAACCAATTAATTCGGCAATATGAGGGTAAACTGCCACTTTGTCATGGTGACACTGCTGCCCGTAATTTCATTATGGATGGCGCTGGTCAGGCCTGGATGATTGATTTTGACTCAATGGCGGTCGATCTTCCGGTGGTTGATCTTTGGAGGCTACTGCGCAGAACTTTACGTAAAACTAACTGGCAACTCGATGAGGCTAACAACATACTTAATAACTATCAAGCTATTCGACCATTATCAAAGCAGGAGCTGCAAGTCTTATATGCCTTTCTGCATTTTCCGGAACGCCCTTGGAGACTAGCAAAAAGGTATTATTCAGGGGATTATCTGGAGCAAGAAAGGGAAAAGTTGATGGAACGGATGGAAGAATATCTGCTACCCTGGCAGAAAAAAAGTAGCTTTCTCCGGGAATTTGCAGTGCAATATGCACTTTAAGGAGGGATAACGGTGAAAATCGCCGTGATATCTGATACCCATATCCCACACAAACATGAAAGACTGACCGAGCGGGTTTTAGAAAGTCTCAAGGGTGTCGACTTAATCCTGCATTGTGGGGATATCGTTGCCCCTGAGGTTTTAGCTGAGTTGAGTCAGTATGCCCCAGTAGAGGCGGTGGCTGGCAACCATGATGAAGATTATTTTAGCCCTGAGGAGCTACCGCGGAAAAAAGTTGTGGAGATTGCTGGTTATCGTATCGGCATGATTCATGGAGATACCCTGGATGGTGTGCATATAAATAAGGCCATGCAGTTAGAATTGCTGTACCCAATTCTCTGTGAGCCCTTTCTTAATGAACCAGGCTTGGATTGTATTGTTTTCGGGCATGGTCATAAACCGATGCTTGATTCTATACGCATAGAATTTTCTCCTTTTAATAATGTCAGGAAAAAGATTAAGCGGGAAGTACTGCTGTTTAATCCAGGCAAGGCCACTAGAACTAGAAATATCGCCAGTATGGGTTATTTGCATCTGGAGAAGGATTGTATCAGTCCCGAGTTTAGGATATTTACCTATCGCAGGGAAGCAGATTTGCGAGCGAGTGAGTATTAAGCAATAATATCCTGCTCGGGGTCTACTCCGGGTGTTGTGGTTACCTTCCAGGCACTGGTACTACGCTTCCGGTGCCTAGCATCTGCTTGGGTTCCTGCTCCGGCCAAACTCTTATCTTGCATTACCTGTGGCACAGTGGCCTCAGCTACGGAACCTACGCAGTGATTGCCCCGCATCTCTATGTCGCTAGCGCTCCGAGAGCTGACGTCGCCAGAAGCTCTGTAAGGTGCCTTGCAGGTAAACACACTACCCTTCGTAACTTATAAGTTTATTAGTGTCTTATAGGTGCAAGAAGCTGGCTGGCTTTGAAAATGTATGCCCCTAGTCGCTCACTAGTAGTTCCCACCGAGCCGAGACAGCATGATGAAGACCGCCAATTTTCCTCTGCAGTCTAAATTACGCCCAGGTCGGGTACCTGTTCCAGTTTAGAAGCTTCTCACGGAGTGAAATAGTAGCTCTTAGCGAAGCTGGACAATAAATACATCCCGTGCAGCAGGACGCTGCACGCCCTGGCGGGGGGCATGGACGCCCCGTCGCCAGGGTTGGATGAAGTTTATTAGTTCAGCAAGCTATAGAGCTACTTTGAACTAAGTGGAAGACTTCGGACTGGAACAGGTACCCGACCGGTAAGTAATGCTTAAACCAAGACCACAAAGCTTATTACATCAAGTTTAATGTTCAATGTGTGAACGGACCTTAGTAGCACCATGGGCACGCATCAATTCAGCAACTTCCTCGAGTCTTTCCCGTGTAGTTGCGACAATTGCTAGGATTGCTCCTGATTTGATATGGTGCTCATATTCTCTACCTTCAGTTTCCGGAATGCCATAATCCACTAAGGCACCAGCAATTCCACCAGATAAAGCTCCAGAGAGTAAACCAGCTACGGGACCTAAAGCCATTACTGCGCCAAGCCCAGGGAGTATGATGGCTCCAGTTCCGATAAACATCCCTGCTAAGCCGCCAATAAAGCTCCCAGTGGCCGTTCCGTCTGTGATGGAGTCAACGCCAGAGTATGGGGCATTACCTTGTTTTCCATAGTCCTCTTCGATATCATCCTCTTGTCCTTTGGCAACTAGCGAAATATTACCCTCAAAACCCTTTTCTCTCAGTTCCTTCGCCATTGCCTGTGCAGCCGGTTCACTAAAAAAAATTCCTACTACTTTACACATCTAAGCTAAGCCCTCCTTCTATCATTTGCATAATGCTTATATTAAACCTTAAAAAGCTCATAGAACCTTTATCTTTATTGTAAGTTTTCAGCCTAAAACTATACATCAAAATAAATTTCTACTTACGTAGAGATATTTCCAGTTAATTGCCTGCAATGCCATAATTAACATTTGACAAGGGTAAAGCAGTTGTTGTATACTAAATTCTGTCGACACGACAAAGGGGGTTTAGCTCAGCTGGGAGAGCATCTGCCTTACAAGCAGAGGGTCGGCGGTT
>CAZKEO010000185.1:0-4977 GCA_964551785.1 uncultured Eubacteriales bacterium
TTTGGCTATTGATCCAATGGTTAATATCGGAGGTTATGATGTCAGGACCTTGTTGGATAACTGGACAGTTGTGACCAAAGATGGCAGCTTATCTGCTCACTTTGAGCATACTGTGGCAATTACCGAAGCTGGTCCAGAAATCTTAACTAAGTTATGATTGGTGGGCCTAGAGGGGGTGCCAAAAGTTGGTTAGCAGTAATTGGAGAACTGGTCAACTGGTGATTTCTACCGCTGGCCGTGATGCAAATAGGTATTTTCTAATCTATGAAGTGCTGGACCAATCCTTCGTGCGGGTAATCGACGGAGACCTGCACCGGGTGGAAAGCCCGAAACGGAAAAATATCAAGCACCTCAAGGCTTTCCAGATTATAGATGAGGAATTAGCTGAAAAGCTGCAGCAAAAACAGCGTTATAATAACGCTGAGGTGCGCAAGGTAATTGAAGGGTTAAGGGCTAAACTCGAGAGTTAATTCGGGTGTGTGCAAGGAGGTTGAAAAACCTAATGTCTAAGCAGGATGTTATAGAAGTAGAAGGCAAAGTTGTAGAACCATTGCCGAATGCTATGTTTACAGTGGAACTGGAGAATGGTCATCGGGTATTAGCCCATGTTTCAGGTAAGATACGCATGAATTTTATTCGGATTCTTCCCGGAGACAGGGTAACGATAGAGCTTTCTCCATATGATTTGTCCAGAGGTAGGATTGTCTATCGCTTTAAGTAGGTGTTTTCAAAGGAGGATTGGTTATGAAAGTCAGACCATCAGTAAAACCGATCTGCGAAAAATGCAAAATAATCAAGCGCAAAGGCGCTGTAATGGTGATTTGTGAAAATCCCAAGCATAAGCAGAAGCAAGGCTAGTAGTAAAAATAAGTGGTGACCTCAAGAGAGAAGATTAGCATAGGAGGTGGACAATTTAATGGCAAGGATAGCTGGAGTGGACTTGCCCAGAGAAAAGCGGGTGGAAATCGCCCTGACTTATATCTTTGGTATCGGTAAACCGACTTCTCAGAGCGTTTTAGCTGAAACAGGAATTAATCCTAACACTAGGGTTAGAGACCTGACTGAGGAAGAGGTAACTAAATTAAGAGAAACCATTGACAAGAGTGTTAAAGTGGAGGGTGACCTTCGCAGAGATATTTCTCTTAACATTAAACGGTTAATGGAAATCGGTTGCTACCGTGGAATTCGTCACCGTCGTGGACTTCCTGTACGTGGACAGCGGACTAAAACTAATGCTCGTACTAGAAAAGGACCTAAACGGACAGTCGGTGCCAAGAAGAAAAAGTAATTAAAGGGGGGATTAAGTCTAATGGCACGCAGAACAACCAGAACCAAGCGTCGGGAACGCAAAAATGTAGACAAGGGTATTGCCCATATCAAGTCTACTTTCAATAACACCATTGTTACCATTACAGATACCAATGGAAATGCTATCTCCTGGGCTAGTGCCGGACATATGGGCTTTAAAGGTTCCCGGAAAAGCACTCCTTTTGCAGCACAGATGGCTGCCGAAAGTGCTGGTAAGGAAGCTATGGAGCATGGCATGAAGGAAGTAGAAGTATTTGTAAAAGGGCCAGGATCCGGCCGGGAAGCTGCCATCCGGGCACTTCAGGCAGCTGGTCTGGAAGTAAACCTGATTAAGGACGTTACTCCCATTCCCCATAACGGATGCCGTCCACCCAAACGCCGTAGAGTATAGGAGGTGCAATTAGAGAATGGCAAGATATACAGGACCTGTTTGTAGGCTATGCCGCCGTGAGGGGGCTAAGTTATTCTTGAAGGGTGACCGTTGCTATACTGGCAAATGTGCTATTGATCGTAGAGCATATGCACCAGGACAGCATGGTCAAGGCCGGAAGAAAGTTTCTGAGTATGGAGTTCAGCTCCGTGAAAAGCAAAAAGCTAAGGGGATTTATGGAATCCTGGAAACCCAGTTCAGGAATTATTTCGAGAAAGCCGACCGTCAAAAGGGAATTACCGGTGAAAACCTGCTTCGTCTTTTGGAGCGGAGACTGGATAATGTAATTTTCCGGTTAGGTTATGGTAGCTCCAGAAATGAAGCTCGCCAGTTAGTAAGACACGGACACTTCACAGTGAATGGCCACCGTGTAAATATTCCTTCATTCTTAGTATCAGTTGATGATCTAGTAGCTGTAGCTGAGAAAAGCAAGGCTTCACCTAAGCTGAAGGAATTGAATGAAAATGCCCAGGATAAAACAAAGCCAGCGTGGATTGAGTTTGATGCTAATGCCCAGACTGGTAAAGTGCTAGCATTCCCGTCTAGAGAAGATATTGATGTACAATTACAGGAACACCTCATTGTAGAACTATACTCCAGATAAGGATGAAGGTATTTAGGCTTATCTGGGTTGAGAGTTCTCGAGAAGGAGGGTCACAGGTAGATGTTGGAAATTGAAAAGCCGAAGATTGAGTGTGTTGAACTGAGTGAAGACAACACCTATGGCAAATTTGTAGTAGAGCCTTTAGAGAGAGGCTATGGAGTTACTTTAGGCAATTCCCTGCGACGTATTTTACTTTCTTCTCTTCCGGGGGCCGTGGTTACTTCGGTGAAAATTGATGGTGTACTCCATGAATTCTCCACAGTACCCGGGGTTTTGGAAGATGTAACTGACATTATACTTAACCTGAAGGGCTTATGTGTAAAGCTACATGCTGATGAAGAAAAAGTTTTGCGGATTGAAGCTACTGGGGCGGGTGTCATTAAAGCCGGAGATATCATTGCGGACAGTGACGTAGAAATTCTTAATCCTGACCTGCATATTGCTACTCTCGCGGATAATGGACGTCTCTTTATGGAAATCTTTGTCTCAAAGGGCAGAGGTTATGTTTCGGCAGAACGGAATAAGCGACCTGATCATGTGATTGGGGTCATTCCTGTGGATTCAGCCTTTACTCCGGTTCGCCGTGTCAAGTACGGGATTGAAAATACCCGGGTTGGCCAGGTGACTGACTATGATAAACTGACTTTGGAAATCTGGACTGATGGCAGTATTCGTCCAGATGCAGCAGCTAGTCTTTCCTCTAAAATTCTTAGTGAGCACCTCAGATTATTTATGGGCTTGACCGAGTCCATGGGTGATATGGAGATCATGGTAGAAAAAGAAGAAGAAGCTAAGGATAAGATTTTGGAGATGACTATTGAGGAATTAGACCTCTCGGTACGCTCCTATAATTGCCTGAAGCGGGCTGGCATTAATACTGTCGAAGAACTGACACTCAGAACTGAAGAAGATATGATCAAAGTGCGTAACTTGGGACGCAAGTCTCTTGAAGAGGTTATTCACAAGCTTCAGGATTTGGGTTTAAACTTAAAAGACTCTGATGAGTAGCAAAAAGGAGGGATACGGTCGTGGCATATCGCAAGTTGAACCTGAATAGTAGCAATCGGAATGCAATGTTTAGGAACATGGTAACCTCACTGTTCCGGTCAGAGCGCATTCAAACAACTGGTCCCCGTGCTAAAGAGCTCAAGAGCATTGCTGAAAAAATGGTAACTTTAGCTAAAAAGGGTGACCTGCATGCACGGCGCCAAGCAGCGGAGTATATCTTTGATGAAAGTATTGTTAAAAAGCTTTTTGAAGAAATTGCTCCTAAATACGCAGACCGCCAGGGTGGCTATACCCGCATTCTGAAAGTAGGAACACGCCGGGGAGATGCAGCTGAATTGGTAATTTTGGAGCTTGTTTAATCAAGTGCAGTTATAGATACGGCTGGAGAGGTCAGGATACTTACTGGGGGCATTAGCCGCTTAAGTTTTCCTGGCTTCTGTTTTTATAGGAACTTGCCAGGAGGAGCTTATGAGCACACCGCTAATCCAAATTAAGGACCTATCCTACAGCTATCCTAATAACGGAACTGGTCTGGTTACTAAAGCCTTGATAGACCTTAATCTGGAGCTATATCCAGGTGAATATCTTGCTATTTTGGGGTCGAATGGTTCTGGTAAATCTACCTTGGCTAGGCTACTGAACGGCTTACTAATACCCTCGCAAGGCACTGTTAAGGTAGCAGGGCTTGATACGAGTGACCTTCAGCAGAGTTGGACTATCCGCAGTATGGTCGGAATGGTTTTTCAAAATCCAGACAACCAGCTGGTAGCAGCTACTGTTGAGGATGATGTAGCCTTTGGTCCTGAGAACCTTGGGGTGGAGCCTGCTGAGATTAGACAAAGAGTCGACCATGTTTTAGCCCTATTGGAAATGCAGAGATATCAAGCACAACGGCCAGATCGACTTTCAGGCGGTCAAAAGCAGAAAGTAGCCATTGCTGGTGCGTTGGCAATGCACCCTCGCTGCTTGGTTTTGGATGAGGCTACTAGTATGCTAGATCCTAGGGGGCGGAAGCAGGTAATGGATGTAGTCGGACGCTTACATTGTGAGCATCAGCTCACCATTGTCCAGATTACCCATTTCATGGAGGAAGCCCTTCGAGCCGATCGAGTGCTGGTACTTTCAGAGGGTAGAATTTTTGCCCAAGGGACACCTGCTGAGGTATTTTGTCAGCGGGATAGACTGCGTATGCTTGGTCTGGAGCTACCGGCTGTGGTGGAATTATACCATCAGTTAAAGCAGTTAGGATTGGATGTTCCAGCTAAAGTCGCTAGCTTAGAAGAACTGCTGGAGATCCTGGTTGCCCATCTGAGAGAAATTGATGAGGTCAAAACGCTTGTCAGCGGAAGCAAAACAGCTGAGAAGGCCCTTGATGAGCAGCAACCAAACCAAACTGAGAACAAAGAACTACTAA
Organism: uncultured Eubacteriales bacterium; assembly: GCA_964551785.1. Lineage (GTDB taxonomy): Bacteria > Bacillota > Carboxydocellales > JAJZTU01 > CAZKEO01. Next base: position 4,765 of record CAZKEO010000185.1, read on the forward strand.
ATAAAACGGTTAGTACTGTAAACCCAGTAGTCCGCTTACACGAGATAAGTTACACCTATGCCGAAGGATTACCCTGGTCCCAGCAAGCGCTCACTGCAATCGATCTCCGGGTTCAGGCAGGTGAGTTTATTGGAGTAGCTGGTCATACCGGTTCGGGAAAATCCACTTTACTGCAATTATTTAATGGGCTGATCAAACCAGTAGCAGGCAAGG
>CAZKEO010000186.1:0-4971 GCA_964551785.1 uncultured Eubacteriales bacterium
CACTAAGACCTTCTAGTTTTATTTCGTGAGATGCTCCTAAACCGGAACAGGTACCAGACCTGGCGATATTTTAAAAACTGGTCCCCCACAGCCTGCCGGTCGCTAAGTTGGGTGCCTAGTCTATCCAGAGTACGAAGGGGGGCGTGGTTACCTGCAAGGCACTTTACGAAGCTTCCTGATCTATCACTGTGCAGGTTCCGTCGCGGAGGACACTGTGACCAAAGGAATAGCAGTATTTAAGTTTGTCCGAAGCAGGAACCGAGCAGATGATTTAGTACCAAGGGCATCCCGCATCTCTAAGTCGCTCTCGCTCCGAGAGCTGACGTCAACGGAAGCAGTATTCGTGCCTGGAAGGTAACCACACTACCCAGAGTTGACCCTGAGCAGGATTTACGCTTCCAGGGTTATCCAAGACCAAAATCGATATTTAGTAATACCTCGCTATTTATAGCGAAGACAATGGGCAATGTATTCTGCTGCCAACACATCTTCTAGGGAGTTCGAACTGGCAGCCACCACAGTAATCCCTGTACCCAAGCTTTCGGCCAAGCTCTTGGCCCGCTGGGCACCTCTCCTGGCTGGTGTGACACCTTTACTGTGCAAAGTACGGGCAATAGTCGCAATGGTAACTGCCGGTGCCCCTGCCACCAGGGCAGCATCATAGGCTACCCCACCAGTGTCGGTGACCGCTAGCACTAATTTGCCCTGGAAGTCTGCCATTTTGGCGGTTTCTGCTCCCAGGTTAGGTAACACTTGGCTGATTGCCGCACCAGTCTCATTAATTCCGCCAACCACCCTCGTCATATTAGCTAGGCGCTCTGCCTCTGTCCCGATCCGAGGTTCGCCTACTAACACTATTTCACAACCTAATGCCTGTGCTTTATTACCAACTAATCTACCTATGTAGCCAGGATCTAAGTTAACGGGAGCTCTCGATCGATCTGGACTTGCCCCAAAAACTGCTAGGGCCCCCACCTCCAGCACAGCTTCCAGAGTGGTGGACATACTGATTACATCCACCACTACTACCACATGACCTCTCTTAGCACCGTCCACTGCTCCCGAGGCATCAGCAGTCACTAGAATCTGTCCACCGCGCATCTCATTTCCACTCCTGCCTACTAATCTTCTCGCACCTTACCATACAGACCACCGCCACCAGCTATTAAGTCCAAACGACCTTCTCTAGCTGCTAAAATCCTGTTCGCAATAGGCTCGCCGACCACCCTACTTAAATCCTGAACAGATACTTGATGCAAGACGGCCATTTCCGTACCGAAAGAAGCTAGTAGCTTATCTAATGTTTTCGACCCTACTTTGGGTAAAAACTGCAAGGGTACCTGGTAAACATACGGTGGTCTACCTTCAGGTGACATAGCTTCAGGTTGGTCGGCAATAGCCTTCAGTCGATCCAAAACTCCTGTTACAACTTTATGACCATCTGCCCCACAGTACGGGCAGGCAAAGATTGGCGGTGGACCCGCTACCACAGCGTCACAGATTAAGCAAAAGGTCCGGTGATATTTTCCCAACTGAGGGTCTAAGCCATAATTTTTGATTATTGTCCGGCCGGCTTGTCCCCTGAGGGCTAAGGCTAATTCGGCAAAGGAAGGCTCTGCCATCCTGATTAAATTATACTCTCGGCCAATTTTGGGTAAGGAGTGGGCATCCGAATTTGTTAAAAAAGCTACGCTTGCTAATTCACTTAGCTGATCTGCAAAAGAGCTATCAGCACTTAAGCCTAATTCTATGCCATTAATCCCCTGTACTCCTAGAGGTAGTACTTCTTGAATGCTCTGGCAGCAACAACCATAAAGACCCTTATGAGGAGTAAAAGCATGAGCTGGAATTATCATCCCACCCAGTTCAAGCACCTGTGACCAGACTTGACTAAAACTCAGTCTAGCGCGTTGGCTACTCAGGTTAATATTAGTCTGAAAGCGTTTCAGCCATTTGCTAAAATCAACGATGTGGCTCAGAAAAGGAAAGTAACAGAGCACATGAAAGCCTGTACCATTCTGCTCAGTGGTTTCTACCTCTGCACCTAGAATAGCTGTGACCGTCTGGTCACCCCTGCTAAAAGCAAGGCCTCCGCCGGGTAGTTCCCGCAATTCACCACTACTTAGCAGGTGCTCAATGTCGGTTTGGACAGCAGGCGAACCAGCATCAATGATCCCGATCACCTGAATCCCTTTGCGGTCAACACACTCCTTAATAATATTCTCAAAAGTTAAATTCCGGGAAGCTGTGATTTTCACTGGCTGACCGGAATTACTTCTGCCGATATGCACATGTAAGTCTACAAAAAATTCTTTCATCTAGTTCTCCTATAATTACCCGTTTTAATAGATTAATAAACCAGCAGCCAACTTCCCAGCCGCACAGCTCGCTAAAAAGAATTCGCGGTCTTCCGCAATACTGCGGCCCATGGTGGAAACTTTGATTTGATATTGGTTAACCATTGCTTCCAGAATATCATCAGCCGGCAGTTCTTCCAAAGCGTGTTTACTGGTAATCCCCCGTTGGGATAATTGTTGTCGTAAAAAATGACCTTTCGAGCCATCTAATTTTGGCAGAGCAACCATACAGGGCGTGACAGCAATTTTTTCTAAGACAGTCAGCGTATGATGACTCAGACCAGTATGTCGTTCACGGGGATCCGCAAAACTAATCCTGGGAATACAAACAGCAGACCCTCCCAAAGCATTGACAGCATTTAGAATATCACCCTGTTCAATCCCGGTAAAACCATATTTAGTGCCAGTACCGACAATGCCAGGACCCATGGCTACAATAATAACATCAGCCCGTCCTACTTCACGAGCGGCAATTAACCCAGAATAGATGTTAACAGCCTCGAGATCACCCCCAAAAGCGTGACCGACTGTGACGGTAAAATCTATTAGACCTTGCGCTTTTAATTCCCTGACTAAACGACTTAAGGGCAGTGGCAAAGCAGCACCATCTGTCATAACATAGCCAATCCGTAGTTTACCACCACTCACCTTTTTCACCCCAACTGCTGCCCCGGGTAATTGGGAATGGAGGGAACCTACTAAGACTGGCATCCGCTTTAAATCAGTAAACTTTTCTATTTCCGATCGGTTAGGACTAGCTTCTTCTACCGCTAAACATTTGACTTGGAGTGGCGTATAGCGAAGTTTCATAATATGCCCTGCTTGGGTAGTGTCCACAGCGACATTGGCATGATTAGCCATTACAAAGTGTTTGCCTCCTGTGCCGAGACCAAGATGCACAGCAGTGGTATTAAGCACTACCTGATCTCCAACCTGAACTGGTCCTGTCAGTAGGTTAAAATTGATAGCTATGGCTTCAATAACTGTGTCAGATTCCTCGACTTCAACTAGCAGTTCGGTAACTTCTACTTGCGAACTAATAATGTCTTTAACCTTTGCTTGTCGAATTCTGATCATATTCACACATCCCCTGCAGATCCTAATAACCTATTTATCGAGCTTATCGAACTTAAACTTTAGCTTCCTAAACAGTTTTAATGATCTCCACCAAAAATTGGGCTGTTTTAACCAAGTCAGCGACAGCCATGCTTTCCTGGCTAGTGTGCACTTGGTTCATACCAATTCCCAAGTTTACTGCCGCTAGACCTTTACCGTTAAACATATTGGCATCACTGCCGCCACCGGTAGCTTCCAAGCTAACGGGTAGCCCGAGTCTAGCTGCTGCCCTCACAGTTGTTTGTACCACGGTAGCCTCTGGACTCAGTTCAATATGGGGATAAAGCTGGTCCACTAACATCTGGACACTTGCTCCAGCCTCTGTAGCAGCCTGCTCGAAGGTTACGCGCATGTGCTTCACCTGGGCCTCCAATTTCGCGGGTTGCTGACTCCTAGCTTCACCTTTCAGATTTACTAAATCCGGAACAATATTAATAGCTTTCCCGCCTTCAATAATCCCGATATTGGCAGTAGTCTCTGTATCAATCCGACCAAGCTTCATCTGACTAATTGCTTTAGCTGCGACCTGAATTGCGCTAATCCCTGCTTCCGGACAAACTCCAGCGTGAGCTGCCTTGCCAGTAATGCCCGCCTCAATTCTAACTTGGGCCGGACCTTTGATGATAATTGTGCCAACTGGTCCAGCAGCATCAAGAATAAAGCCCATTTTGGAGTTAACTTTATCATAATCCAACTGCGCAGCCCCTAACAAGCCAACTTCTTCACAAACAGTGAAAATCACTTCGATTTCCCCATGTGAGATACCATTTTCTATTACCACTCGCAACGCTTCCAAAATTGTTGCAATCCCAGCTTTATCATCTCCACCAAGTACCGTCTCACCTGCAGAAGTAATCACACCATCCACTAATAAGGGTTCGATTCCTACCCCAGGCTGAACTGTGTCCATATGTGCACTAAAAAACACTGCTGGTTTCTGCTCTGCTTGCTGATTATCTAAACTAGCTGGTAGCCGAGCGATTAGATTTCCCGTTGTGGAATTAATGCTCACACCAGCCTGATCTTCATACACTTCCAGGCCTAACTCAGCTAACTTGGCTGTTAAAACATTAGCTATCTCTCGCTCTGCACGAGATGGTGAGTCGATCCTAACCAGTTCTAAAAATTCAGCAACTAACCGTTGCTCATTGATAATGATTGGCATATCTGTCATCCTGACACCTCCTAAATTTATATTTCCCTACGCACTTCCAAATCCCTGCCATAGTTTATTTACGTCCCAAATTATCTAAGTAGGAGAGCATTGAATTGCTGGCAATCAACTTAGACAATGAGTATTTTTCCGCCCAGAGATGAAAACCCAATATTAATAATAAGTAAATAAATAATACTCCTGTGGGCAACACCCAACTACTGACCATTCCCAAAGCGACACCTAAGGTATTGGAGCCACTATCTCCCATCATCACTCTAGCCTCTAGATCCGCTGGTAAATAGGCTAACAAACTTCCCAGCACCATCCACAAATAACCGATTT
>CAZKEO010000187.1:0-4956 GCA_964551785.1 uncultured Eubacteriales bacterium
TCTCTGGTCCAAAGCAGTAAGATTGCTCTACCAGTCCGTCAGAAGAGCCAACTACCCCCAGAGGCCAGTTGGTCCTGTAAAGCTTGGAAGCCTTTCGCGGGACAAAAAATTCACGAAGCCGCAGAAAAAGGCACTGCCTCGGCCGAAAGCATCCTAGAAAAAATAACTGTCTTTGATGTCGAACACGTCTGGAAAATGCTTGCCGACCATGGTGCTGGGCTTGGTGATGACTTCACCATCTGCCGCCATGGCAAAGCAATTACTACCATAGCTTCACTAATCATTCTGCCCAAAACTAAGACTATCCAAATTAAAATGGGCAATCCCTGTTCTGGTCATGTGCAAAGTTTCAGCCTGTAAAGTAGTATAGCTGGCTTAAGCTATCCAGAAAGTCCTTAACTAAGCGTAAAATCCTTTTCCCGTGGGAAAAGGATTTTTTAATTTAACTACGTGTTTCAAGATATATTATGCATATTTCGAGCTATTTAAGTCGTTGAGTGAGCGGGTCCAGATTCATCATAATTGAGGGTACTGGTCCGATAATAATATTATCAGCTACCGGTACAATGCTAACTACTTTAGTCTGGCAACTTACAAAGGGCACGACCACCATAATCTCAGTATTGACCTTGAGAGAAAGCACATGCCTGGTCTGATTAATGCCAGCTTGCTTAAATTCACTAACCATCTCAATATCGACTGTACCCATCGGCTTCACCGAAACGTTAATGTCAGGTCCCTGGTTGGCCAGCAGTTTACTTCCGGAAACTACCCCTAAGGGAATAGAAAATTCCTGACTGGAGAGGTTTTTTAAAGCTTGATTAATTTCTAACAAGGCGGTCGCCTGCAGCTTTTCGATTTTTATTAAATTAGGCTGAATTAGCACTGGACGATTTTGGTCATCTTTATGAATCACCATCAGTGTTTGGTATTCAGCATTATCAACAATCTTTTCGGTAATTACCCGGTTAATAGTTTCTACCGCCAGCTGTTTCGCGCGAATTTCGGCAACCTTGGAGATTACTGGTTCAAAACTTCGTTCCAAGCCATAAAAGGTCCAGGCCATTAGGAGTAAGACCATCATTAATAGCATCAGAACGATAGCTTTCCCCTTGCTAGGCATCGTTGGTTCAGTCCTAAAGAAACTTAACCTCCTAGGAAAAATCCGGCGAGACAAAAAAGCCCACCGCAGTTGTAAAGCAAGCCCGTTACACCAAAGGTAGTTACGAAGTTGCCGCCAAAATGCCCTTCTGCCATACAAAGCTGTCACCTCCTACACCATAGCTTATGTAGGCAGATGTTTAAAGGTGACTTTTGGCTCTAGACTTTTTACCCTAAGACAATCTTGGCAAATTTCCGTTTACCAGCTCGGATAATCATCCCGTCTACCACAGTTACCTTGGTACTAGCCTCATTGACTTTCTCTTCATTGATTTTTACCGCTCCCTGGGTAATTAAACGGCGAGCTTCGGAGGTGCCTGAAACCAGCTTAGCAAGCTGAAGTAGCTTCGGCAGGTCAAGCTGACCTTGCTCTAAGTCAGCCGCCTGGATAGTTACCTCTGGGATCTCATCAGGCAATTCACCTTTTTGAAAAATATTTTTGAACTCCGCTTCGGCAACCAGGGCAGCGTCTTCACCATGGTAAGCGGTAACCAATTCACGTGCCAAGCGCATTTTAACATCCCGGGGGTGTAGTTGGCCCTCAGTTAAACCTTCTTCAATCGCTTTAACCTCTTCCATCGGAACTGGCGTAATCAACTCGAAATATCTCACCATTAAGGTGTCAGCAATAGACATCGTTTTGCCGTACATCTCGCGCGGCAAATCAGTAATTCCGATATAGTTGCCTAAGCTTTTGCTCATCTTATTGACCCCGTCTAGACCTTCTAAGATAGGCATGGTGATCGCAATCTGGGTGTCTTGACCCCACTCTTTTTGGAGAGTGCGTCCCATCAGCAGGTTAAACTTTTGGTCTGTCCCACCTAATTCGATGTCTGATTCCAAAGCCACCGAATCATAGCCTTGCATTAAGGGATAAAAGAACTCGTGAATGCTGATCGGTAGGTTGCCATGGTAACGCTTGGCAAAGTCATCCCTTTCCAGCATCCGGGCTACAGTATATTTCGAAGCAATTTCAATCACTTCGGCAAAGTTTAATTTTGACAACCATTCACTATTAAAAACCATTTTAGTTTTAGCTGGGTCTAGGATCTTAAAAATCTGGGTTTTATAAGTCTGAGCATTGGCTAAAACCTGCTCCTCGGTTAGTTGCTTGCGGGTTTCAGACTTGCCAGTGGGATCACCGATCCGAGCTGTAAAGTCCCCCAAAATGATTGTCACTTGATGGCCTAGTTCTTGAAACTGTCTGAGCTTCTGTAAAACCACAGTATGACCTAAATGAATATCTGGAGCCGTAGGGTCAAGGCCTAATTTAATCTTTAACGGCTTCTTTTCAGCAATGGATTTCTTTAACTTAGCTACTAGCTCAGTCTCAGGGATAATCTCGACTACCCCTCGCTTAATAATCTCTAGTTGTTTTTCCCAATTCATTTTTTCCCACCATCCTGCATATTGATTATCCTAGAAACCAGATTTACCTACCCATTTCATAATGTAATATTATAACAGAATGTGCCCGTGATGGCAATTTCAACTCAAATCTACAGTATTCTATCTTTTTTTCACTGTGATATGGTATAATTGTTACATTAAATTAGCTTCAATTTACCACAAGAGGAGGCTTTAGGATGGCGGCTGGAACACATCCCAAGCAGAAAAAAAACCGAAAATTGAGACCTTATAGATTTGCGATCCTGTTGCTAGCCGTAATGCTCTTAACCGCCGGCTGTGCCGGAGCAGGATACACCTTATGGGTAGTCCAAGATGCCCCTGAATTTAACCCAGAACAACTTGCTAATAGCGAAACTTCCATTATTTACGACAAAGACGGCAACGAAATCACCCAAATTTACGGTGCCGAAAATCGTACTCCGATTAAAATCAAAGACGTACCTGAGGTGGTTAAAAATGCCTTCTTAGCTACGGAAGATGTCCGTTTTTATAACCACATAGGTGTCGATTTCCGCGCGTTAGCGAGAGCAGCGGTGGGTCAAATCACAGGTGGTTGGGGTAGCCAGGGTGCTAGTACAATTACCCAACAATTAGTGAAACTTACTTTTCTGAATCCTGAAAAAACAGCTAAACGAAAAATCCAAGAAATGTATCTAGCAATCAAGTTAGAACAAAAGTATACCAAAGATGAGATCCTAGAAATGTATTTCAACCGGGTTTTCTTTGGTCATAATGCCTATGGTATTGAAGCAGCGGCGCAGACCTATTTTGGAAAGAGTGTGAAAGACCTCAACTTAGCGGAAGCAGCGTTAATTGCTGGTATCCCCCAAGCACCGAGCAGGTACTCACCCATCAAAAATCCCGATGTAGCTAAAGCCCGCAGAGCCCATGTGCTAGATAATATGGCCCGCTATGATTTCGTGACCGAACAAGCAGCTGAAGCTGCGAAAGCTGATAACTTCGAAAGCCTCAATAAAAAAACTGTTACCAAAACCCATAGCTACCCGTACCAATATTTCGTAGAATATGTCCATGAACAACTTGAGGATAAATTTGGCCCAGAAAAAGTGTACGCTGGAGGGTTAAAGGTCTATACAACTTTAGACCCTAAAATCCAAAAAGCCGCTGAAAGCGCGCTGGCCAATCCAGTTAATTTTCCCAAAAATAAAAAAGATGAGAATGGCCTACTCCAGCCCCAAGCAGCAGTTGTAATTATGGAACCTTCGACTGGCTACTTAAAAGCCATAGTCGGTGGGCGTGGTCAAACTGAGGGAGCTAGAAGGGTACTGAATCGCGCAACCCAGAGTCACCGCCAGCCTGGTTCTTCCTTTAAACCAATCATTGCGTATGGCCCAGCGATAGAGACGAAGGGCTTAGGTCCTGCTTCTGTCGTTGATGATGCACCCATCCAATTTGGTGAATATAGTCCCAAGAATTTTGACGGCACTTACGGCGGCTTAACCACCTTACGTTCGGCCTTAACTCGCTCAGTCAATGTGGTGGCAGTTAAACTTTTAGAGCAAACCAAGGTTTCCCAAGCTATTAAATTTGCCCGCAAACTCGGTATTTCGGATGAGTCCCTTGATTCTGAAAAGGATGCCAACTTAGCTATTGCTTTAGGCGGCCTCAGTAGGGGTGTTAGCCCACTAGAAATGGCTGGGGCTTATAGTGCTTTTGACAATAGTGGGATGTACATTAAACCCACTGCTATCATCATGGTTAAGGATCGTTTCGGTAATATTTTAGAAAACGAACCGCCTGCCAAACGCCAAGCAATGAAACCTACTACCGCTTATCTAGTAACTGATATGATGGAGGATGTTGTCAAGTACGGTACAGGAACCAAAGCCAAACTAAATGGCTGGGCAGTTGCTGGTAAAACTGGTACCACCAACGAAGGGAAGGATATCTGGTTTGCTGGCTACACCTCACAGTTGGTTGGAGTCGTCTGGATGGGCCACGACCAACCGAAGCCGATGCCGAAACAATTTGGCGGTCTCTACCCTGCCCAGATTTGGAAAGAAATTATGACCAAGGCCCACGAAGGCCTGACAGATCAAGGGTTCACTAAACCTAAGAATTTGGTTTACGCCACAGTCTGCAAAATCTCTGGAAAAAAACCTTCAGCCCTCTGTCCAACTGATAAGATTATTACCGAGGCTTTCGCCTCAGGAACTGTACCTGCCGAGGAATGTACCCTCCATGAAGAGGTCAATATTTCGGCTGCCAGTGGCTTATTAGCCAGTTCCAGTTGTCCTGATGTCATTGCCAAGGTATTCATTAAACGTAGCGCAAGTAGAATCGGCATGGAAGGTATGGCTCCAACGGCAGTCTGTACTCTACATGGCGGTGGAACTCCGGGGGTGGCAATCTGTACCGATAGCC
>CAZKEO010000188.1:0-4955 GCA_964551785.1 uncultured Eubacteriales bacterium
TATTCTTACCTGCTTTTTGGGAAAGATCTCGCACCATTCGAGGAAATTTATTGAACAAACTTTCGACCGGAATCATCCTTGCCTTCATAATCTCTTCCTGGAGCAAAGTTGTGACCCTGCCAATGTGGATAGAGGTACGGTTTAAGTCCTCAGTAAGTTCACCTATTTCACTATTCAACTCGATGGCCCCCAGGATTTGGGCTAAACGAGTTTTGTCAATAACTAGTTCTCCTACTAAATTCATCAGATTATCTAGGAGCTCGACATCGACCCTAACCGTACGGCTAATCTTCGTTATTTTTGTATCTTTAGATTTAGGCCGGCCTGCTCCAGGTGGGTTGTCCAGATTAGCTTCAACTATCTGTTCGGAAATTTCTTCCACAGCAACCGCTTCATCAATGCCGTTACGTTCCCCAACGAGATCTAATGGGCTCACCGTGACCGCAACGACTTCCGGTAATTCCTGCAATTGTTGTAAAACCTGATCCTGGTCGAGATCACTAATTAGCGCAGCCTGCAAACTTGGACCACATTCTTCACGCTCGACTTCTTCCGAGGATGGGATGGATTTAACAATTTCGCCGATTTCCCGCATAGCCATTAAAGTCAACAGGGCACGCACAGCAAGCATTTCGCTGTCCTCTGAGAATTTAACCATGATGTTATAGGTTTGTTTACCTTGCTTTATCGAACCAGTAACATGATTAATCTCATCCAAATCCAACACCAGTGGCGGGATTCGACTTCCTATCGCTTCATCTGGGGAACTTGTATTGGCGAGTGGCGACACTCCCTCTGCAACCTCTGCTAAGCTACTCAGGATTTGCGCTATATTGACCTCACTCTCTTCGAGAGTTTCAATCTCTTCCTTAAGTAACTTCAGAATATCCAGACGCTCTAATAAGACGTCCATAATTTCCGTTGTAATCGCTAATTGATTTTTCCGTACTTTATCTAAAATATTTTCCATCCCATGGGTAAGTTCAGCCATCCGCTGATGTCCCAGGGTAGCAGAAGAGCCTTTCAGGGTATGTGCTGCTCGGAAAATCGCTCCTAGTAACTCCTGGTTTTCTTTTTCCTTCTCTAGTCTTACTAAATCCTCTTCTAACAATTGCAAGTGTTCCTCAGCTTCTTCTAGAAAAAGCTTCAGTTCCTCAGGTGATGCATCAAATTGTAATGTCACCTTTTATCACCTCTTACTATCCGATGTTTTCTAATTCCATTTGTTCTTGTTTATTAAGAACTTTATCCAGATTTAAAAGGATAATCAAACGATCCTCTAGCTTGGCTACACCTTCTAAATAATCAGCATCCACATTTGTAATAGCTGCTGGTGGTGCTTCAACAATGTCGCTAGAAATGCGCAACACTTCAGAAACGCCGTCGACAATCATCCCTAAGGTATTACCGGAGATTTCGATAACTACAATCCTGGTGCTTCTAGTAAACTCATCCTGAGGAAGTTCAAACCGCTTACGCAAATCGACAACGGGGATAACCCTTCCTCTCAAATTGATAATTCCTTCAATAAACTCAACTGTATGTGGAACTTTGGTAATTGGCTGCATCGTGATGATTTCCCATACCTTGGCAATGTCTACCCCGTAAGTTTCTCTGCTTAACTGAAAAACAACAAACTGTTTTTCCTCAAACTTAGCCACCTGTTCGCTCATTCTTTTTCACTCCCTCTTCCAAAATGCCAAAAACTCCTGAAACTAAAAACATGTTCGACATAACTTGACTTTTTTCCTGCACTAGCACGAGCTTTCTTCCAAAGTCGTCAATATTATCCAATTGTATGCACAATTTTGCCCACATAAACCCCCTCAGCTAAGCATAGATTTATAGCTGTAAATCTATTACAAATGGTGGGAGAGGTTTGGATGTCTGAGATTATTTTAGTTAGTTTGTTATCTGGATTATCCACTAGTCTCGGTGGAATGTTAATTGCATTTTATGATAAGCCCAAAGATCGATGGCTTGCTTTGCTACTAGGAATAGCAGCCGGGGTAATGCTAGCAGTAGTCCTATTTGATCTTGTTCCAGCCGCTTTAATCTATGGTGGTCCACTACTTACGCTTTTCGGTTTTCTCTTGGGTTGCTTGATTCTTTGGCTACTCGATGGGTTGATGACGAAGTTGTCTACTAGTTCCCATAGTAAGTTTGATCGTTCTGCCTATTTTCGCAAACTTGGTTATCTAATTGCCATTGGTATCGCGCTTCATGACCTCCCCGAAGGGATGGCAATTGCAGTAGGCTTTGAAACTACTAAAAACCTTGGTCTAGTTATTGCTTTGGCTGTTGCCTTGCATAATATACCCGAAGGGATGGCTACAGCAGCACCCCTAGTGCTAGGTAAAGTTCGTGCTAGGAAGATTCTCTTAATCACCTTGCTCATTAGCCTGGTCACTCCGGTTGGTACTTTTCTAGGTATGCTACTAGCTGTCAATAACAAACCGTCTATAGCCTTACTACTGGCTTTTGCGGCAGGTGCAATGACTTATATAGTCCAAGACGAATTGCTCCCAGCTCTCAAAAGCGACCACGTCTTAATCTCTAGAATGGGTTTAGTGCTTGGTTTTGGGCTCATTCTCTTTTTAACTATCAGTGGGATATAAAAAAACACCTCCTTAAATGTGATTACGTTTACATTTAAGGAGGTGTTCAGTTGTTGCTTGATTATACCTGCTTAGGTGCCCCAACTGGGCATACATCTGCACAACTACCACAGTCGATGCATTTTTCTTCATCAATTACATAAGTATCACCCTGCTCGGAAATTGCTTCTACTGCACATTCAGATGCACAGGCTCCACAACTAATGCATTCCTCAGAAATTCTATAGGTCATAACTTCACCCCCTCATAATGTCGGTATTTTGATTTTAACATTTTTATGAGGTGGTTGTCATCCTCTCAATATTCTGTTTTCGGTAAACCCCGTCTAAATTTACCTTTGGTCTCAATCCCTCCGATTCCTTCGATACCTGTAATAGTATTGTTGATTACCCCAGTAACCGAGATTGTCTCTGCAAAAGGCGTATACGCCAACTTCTCTACTACTAAAACCGGGTCAAAGGCATGAATTAAGACTCGTTTGGGTGAACTTGCAAAATTTGCACCCGCCCGAATCATTGCTTCATAGAAGGACTGGCACGCTCCGGCAAATACAGTTAAGATATCGGCCCCCATCTCAAACTCCCTAGCTTTTTTAACTGCTTCCACAAAGAACCGGGAGTTCCGATAACTAGCAAGATCTGACCAATCCTTTTTCCCTTTTAGTAAACCATCATGTCCTGTTAGTACCAAAATATCCGGTAAGTGTTGCTTAAGTAAACTCTCTATAACCTGTGGCTGTTGCTCTTCCGGGACAGCATACCCCCATGCACTAATATTTAATTTGCGGTAGGTCGCTAAGCAGAGCTTTAAATATTCAGGATCGCCATCAATGTGCAGCACCCGTCCCGGTATCTCAAAAAAACCCTGTCCCTCATTAGTTTTTTGTTCAGAAGATGTCATTGCTGCTTCTGTTGTTTTGCTTTCCTCACTATTTTGTCTAGTGATTTGTGCTTTTCTGCGTCCAAACACCTGCCCTAAGTGAATGGAATGTGTACGCAGAAACAACTGTCGTTGCTGCTTCAGCTGAACCGAAGACATTTTCACTAAGTCAGTAATTAGTGCATAACCATATAGCAGAACATCCAAACCCTTGAATTCCACCATTTTAATATCATCACTCGAGGTGTAAAGTCTAATGACCTTAAAATACACGTCGCTATTATAGGATTTTCTGCTGACTATATCTCCTACCTTCAGTTTATCCATCCGCCAGTAACCCCCTTTCTCCTTCCGACCAGCTATGACTTGCTAGTTGAGTGGAAGTTGCTACTACATAGTATGAGGTTACTGACCTCAAGGTCCCTGTGCTAAAACCCCCATTGCTGATTATTTGCAAAGACCTTTATAATTTATTCCTTTGTCAAAGTGCTTTTTACTACAACTAACTGGTTAGTTATTGCTGCATACTCCTCTAGACTAAGCGTCTCTCCTCTTCTTTGAGTATCAATCCCTAAATCGGTTAATAGCTTCACCCAGCTTTGTTTGTCCAGTCCAAAATCGGCGTTGACCAGACTATTTAATAAGGTCTTCCGGCGCTGGGCAAAAGCTGCTTTGACTACCTGGAAAAATAATGATTCACTGGCCACCCTAACAGCCGGTTCCATCAGCTTGGTTAATTTAACTACCGCACTATCTACTTCTGGCGATGGCACAAACGCCCCAGCAGGCACTAACGTCACTATTTCTGGCTTGGTATAATACTGGATAGCCACACTGATGGCCCCAAAAACCTTACTACCTGGTGGCGAAACAAATCTTTCCGCTACTTCTTTTTGCACCATAACCACCATAGACTTCAGATTATATCTTTCCTCAAGCAGTTTCATAATGATTGGTGTTGTAATGTAATAAGGCAGATTAGCTACCACCTTATACTTGGCGCTGGTAGGGCCAAATTTACAAGCAGATTTTTCCCCCACCAATTGATCAAGATTAATTTTCAAAATATCACCTTGGACTACTTGGATATTTTCCCAAGCCCCCAGGGTTTCTTGTAGAATCGGCAAGAGTTGCTGGTCGATTTCTACAGCTAGGACCTGTCCTGATTTTTCAGCCAAACATTCGGTTAGTGTCCCAATCCCCGGGCCAATCTCAACAACAAAGTCTTCTAATGTTAGCTCAGCTGCACTAGTGATTTTGTCTAGAGTTTGTTCATCCACTAAAAAATTCTGACCCAAACTTTTTTTAAATTTAAAACCATATCTCTTTACAATAGCTTTGGTACGGGCCACTGCTGATAGCTTCATCTCTTCTCGCTCCTTAAGCATTTTGCTTTGATTCAGCTTGACTACAAGCTGCCGAAAACTCTGCTCGGGTTACACCATAATGGTTTAGTCT
>CAZKEO010000189.1:0-4937 GCA_964551785.1 uncultured Eubacteriales bacterium
ACGGTTCAGAAGGTATTGCGGTAGGGATGGCTACTAAAATCCCTACCCATAATTTAGGCGAGGTAATCGATGGTGTTGTAGCCTTAATAGATAATTCAGATATAACTGTTGATGAATTAACTAAAATTATTGTGGCACCTGATTTCCCTACCGGGGCAAAAATCATGGGTACTGAAGGAATAACCCAAGCTTACCGTACAGGTAGGGGGGTTATTACCATCAGAGCTCAGGCCCGGATTGAAAAAATGAATAGTGGCAAAATGCGGATCTTGGTATATGAGCTGCCTTACCAAGTTAACAAAGCCAAACTGATCGAAAAAATAGCTGATTTAGTACGAGAGAAAAAAATCGATGGGATTACAGATTTACGGGATGAGTCTGACCGTAATGGTATGCGTGTCGTAATCGAACTGCGACGTGATGTTAATGCGCATATTATCCTGAACCAATTGTACAAGCATACTAATTTGCAGGACTCCTTCGGTATTATTATGCTGGCATTAGTGAATGGACAGCCAAAAGTTCTGAACCTTCGTGAAGTGCTTTTTCATTATTTGGAACACCAAAAAGATGTTATTATTCGCAGAACAAAGTTTGACTTAGCTAAAGCAGAAGCCAGAGCCCACATCGTGGAAGGCCTACGTAAAGCAATTGACCACCTTGATGCTGTTATTAAAATCATTAGGTCTTCCGCTAATGCCGAAAAAGCTCGCCAGTCCTTAATGGAGACCTTTGCTTTTTCTGAACGCCAAGCCCAAGCAATTGTAGATATGAGACTCCGCAATCTGACTGGTTTGGAAATCGAAAAACTAGAAGCAGAGTACCAAGAACTCTTAGAGCGAATCGCTTATTTTAAGGCAGTCTTAGCTGATGAAAAGATGGTATTGGCTATTATTAAACAGGAACTCTTAGACATCAAAGCTAAATATAACAATCCACGCCGAACCATTATCAGCTATGAAGAAACCAAAATTGATATCGAAGATTTGATCGCAGAAGAAGACATGGCGATTACCATTACTCACCAGGGTTATATCAAACGCTTGCCTGCTGATACCTATAAGAGCCAAAAAAGAGGTGGCCGAGGCATCACGGCAATGGGTACTAAGGAAGAGGACTTTGTTGAAAACCTCTTTATTGCTACAACGCATAACTACCTACTATTCTTTACAAATAAGGGCAAAGCCTACCGGTTAAAGGTGCATGAAATTCCCGAAGCAGGGCGTCAGGCCAAGGGTACAGCTATCGTCAATCTTCTCCCTTTAACTAGTGATGATAAAATTAAAGCTGTTATCCCTGTAAAAACCTTTGCCACAGATTGTTATCTGTTCACTGCTACTAAAAACGGAATTGTCAAGAAAACACCGCTAAGCGACTACCGTTCCTGTCGAAAAGATGGTTTAATTGCGCTGACCATTGATGAAAAGGATGAATTAATTGGAGTGCAATTAACCACTGGTAATGAGGAAATTATCCTCGGTACAAGACGAGGAATGACCATTCGTTTTGCAGAGAGCGAAGTCCGGAGTATGGGACGTACTGCTCGAGGTGTCCGCGGGATTACTTTACAAAAAGAGGATCAAGTAGTGGGGATGGATACTGCCAAGCCAGATGCTCAGTTATTAGTTATAACTGAAAGTGGCGCGGGTAAGCGGACCAACATCCAGGAATACAAGTGTCAAGGTAGAGGCGGCAAAGGAATCAAGACCATTAACTTCTCGAAAAAAACGGGTGAGGTTGTGGGCCTGATGGTAGTAAGAGCCGGGGAAGAAATCATGGTAATTACAACTGATGGCATTATTATTCGCTTGGATCCGGAAGATATTTCACAACAAGGTCGGATTACCCAAGGGGTTCGCATCATGCGTTTAGGGGAAAATGACCGCATTGCCTCCATTGCCCAAGCTGCTACCAAAGAAGAGGAATAAATCGGAACAAGCAGGGTAATTTTCATAGTTGACAAGTAGCAAAAAATAAACTATATTAAACCTATAAACTTAATAAAGATTAACTCAAAAAACTCTTCATCTAAGAAGAGTTTTTTCTTTAAGTGAAGGCAAAGCTAGGTTTAATAAAAGGAGGCAAAATCGGTATGAGGTTTGAAACAAAATTAGTCCAAACAGGGGTAAAATGGGATGGCCGCACAGGTGCCATCAGTATGCCAATTTATCAAAATGCCACTTTCCGTCATCCAGGCTTAGGAGAAAGTACCGGTTTTGATTATTCCCGTTCAGGTAATCCTACCCGCCAGGTGCTAGAGGAAGCAATAGCTAGTGCCGAAGGAGGAGCTAGAGGCTTTGCCTTTGCCTCAGGCATGGCAGCTATTACCGCAGTTTTATATTTATTTCAACCAGGTGACCACCTGATTGTGTCGGATGACCTCTATGGAGGTACTTATCGGCTTTTTGAACAAGTGCTAAAAAACTATGGCTTGCAGTTTTCTTACATAGCGATGGAAGACCTGGGCGAAATTGAAGCACATATCAAAGCCAATACCAAAGCCCTGTTTATTGAAACTCCCACCAATCCAATGATGAAAATTACCGACATCAAGAGTGTAGCAGAGCTGGCAAAAAGTAAAAACCTCTTAACGATAGTGGATAATACCTTTATGACGCCCTATTATCAGCGCCCCATTGAATTAGGTGCAGATATCGTAATCCATAGTGGGACAAAATATCTAGGCGGCCATAATGATCTAGTGGCAGGTTTAGTTGTAGTTAATGATCAAAGCTTAGGTGAAAAAATCTTTTTTTATCAAAATGCTACCGGAGCCATTCTGGGCCCTCAAGACTGTTGGCTGTTAATTCGGGGCATGAAGACCTTAGCTGTGCGGTTAGATCGCCAACAAGAAAGCGCTCTACGGATTGCGCGAAAATTGCAACAGCATCCGCTAGTGGATAAACTCTACTACCCTGGCTTACTTGACCACCCTGGCTACCGACTGCACTTATCACAAGCTAAGGGCTATGGCTCCATCCTTTCCTTTAGTGTCAAAAGCCATCAAATAGTTCCACAGATATTAGCAAAAGTGCAGGTTATTTCATATGCGGAGAGTTTAGGTGGCGTAGAAAGCCTGATTACCTTTCCCTCACAACAAACTCATTCAGACATCCCACTGGAAACTAGAGAAGCCAAAGGAATCACCGATTGTTTACTAAGACTTTCTGTCGGGATTGAAGCAGTAGAAGACTTAGTAGAAGACTTAGAGCAAGCCCTAGAAGGATAGCTAAAAGAAAGGTGATGGCAAATGAAATTCGGTACACGTTTGTTGCACACTGGAACAGAAATAGATCCCCATACCGGAGCAGTTAGTGTTCCCATTTATCAAGTATCGACCTTTGATCAAATTTCCTTAGAGGAACCACGCCAATATGACTATGCCCGTTCAGGTAATCCAACCCGAGCAGCGTTAGAGCAAGCTATTGCTGTTTTAGAAGGTGGCACTACCGGGTTGGCTTTTGGTTCAGGCATGGCGGCCATCGCATCCGTGCTGTCAATTTTTTCGCAAGGGGATCATTTAGTAGTATGTGAAGATGTTTATGGTGGAACCTACCGAGCCTTAACAAAATTCTTTGCGAAGTTTGGGATAGAAACTACCTTTGTAGATACCACAGAGCTTCAAAATATTAAAGCAGCTATCCAACCAAATACCAAAGCACTCTATTTAGAGACACCCTCCAACCCCACCTTAAAAATAACGGACATCAAAGCTGCTGCTGAAATAGCCAAAGCACATAACTTGCTGACAATTGTTGATAATACTTTTATGTCTCCTTTATTACAGAGACCATTAGAACTAGGAGCAGATATTGTAATTCATAGTGCTACTAAATTCTTAGGAGGCCATAGTGACGTAATCGCAGGGCTAGTTGTAACCAAAGACACCGACATTGGTAAAAAAGTTGCTTTTGTCCAAAACTGTTTTGGAGCAATCCTTGGGCCACAGGACTGCTGGTTAGTAATGCGAGGCTTGAAAACGTTGAAAGTACGGATGGAACAACACCAAAAATCAGCACGGGAGATTGCGCTCTGGCTAAAAAAACAACCACAGGTAATCCATGTCTATTATCCTGGGTTAGAGGATCATCCCGGCTATCAATTAAATCAAAAACAAGCCGATGGTCCAGGAGCAATTGTCTCCTTTGTGATGGAGACTGATGAATTAGCCCAACAAGTCTTGCACCGTGTAAAGTTACCAGCGCTGGCAGTTAGTTTAGGTGGGGTAGAGAGCATTATCTCTTTTCCTCCGAAAATGTCTCATGCTGCTATGCCTCCAGAGAGAAGAAAAGAACTGGGAATTGGTGATAACCTGATTCGGCTTTCCGTTGGACTAGAGGAGGCTGAAGACCTAATTAACGATTTACAGCAAGCAATGGAAGCCTAATTTTCGAGAGCTTAATAACACGACTATTCACCAGTGGTAGCGGCAAATTAAAGTCCAAAACCTACCACTGGCCAGCAAAGTATTTTTTCAGTATAGTTTTTATGGTAAGATTATAATTACCACTCTTTTTCTAGCGGAAAAGAGAGCAGTGATGGTAAAAATGCCAGTAATCTCCTACAAAAAGAATGTTGACGCTGAATAAAACTTATGTTAAGATTATATTCGTCGGTTGCGACAAGTAATGTATAAAAAGCTCTAGTAATCGGCAATTTACCAAGTATGTGTACTGATCTTTGAAAACTAAACAGGAAAAAGATGTGAGGGTAGCTTCGAGGTTCGAAGTTCGAGGTTCGATGTTCGCTTTAGCGGACATGGAAGCGAGAATCTAGACCAAGAAGAAACCAAAACACAAAATGAGGTTGGCAATAAGCAAGTATAGCACGGAAGACGAATTGAGCCACCGCAGGTGTACTTTTGTACATCGAGGAGGGCGAAATGAAGTCTGACAAAGCTAGACGCCGCTTAGTGACAACCGAAAAACGCTAGTAAA